>JAAZAH010000047.1 GCA_012514415.1 Sandaracinaceae bacterium | reverse complement strand
CTTGAGTCCATCGTCCAGGAGTATGCCGATGCGCTTGAGGAAAAATGCAGGAGCGCCCCCGATAACTGGTTTAACTTCTTCGACTTTTGGGGAGGAGCCGACACATGAATAGGCTCGCGACAGACCCGCGTAAAACTGCACTCACCGAGATCGCCTTTGGTGAGGATCGGCTCACGGTAGAGCACCTCGCGCTGCTCGCCTCGGGCTCGCTGAGACCCGTGCTTTCCGCCTCGGCAAAGGAGCGGATGAGAGAGAGCGCAGAGGTGATGGAGCGCCTCCACGCGGAAGGCGCGGCAATTTATGGCGTCACGACGAGCGTTGGAGCATCTGTCGTCGTCGACGTGCCCAAAGAGCGGGCGGCAGAGCTCTCATTGAACCTTCTCCGCATGCACGGGTGCGGGACGGGGCGCATCCTGAGCGAGTACGAAGCGGCCGCAGCGCTCGCCATTCGTATTCATTCCCTCGCGCAAGGAAAGAGCGGTGTCCGCCCCGAGATCGCCGAGCGCCTCACCCTGCTTTTGCGGGAGCGCGTACTTCCTCGGATCCCAGCCGAAGGCTCGGTCGGTGCGAGCGGCGATCTCACTCCGCTCTCTTATATCGTCGCAATGCTCGTTGGTGAGCGTGAGGTGAGTTTTCGCGGCGAGATCATGTCGGCCTCCGAAGCGCTCAGCCGGCTCGGCCTCGAACCGCTCAAGCTCCGTCCCAAGGAAGCGCTCGCGCTCATGAACGGAACGAGTGTCGCAACGGCCATCGCCTCGATCGCACTCCTTCGCGCAAAGCGGATCGCCCGCCTCGCCTCGTCGATTACCGCCATGGGCTCGGTCGCCATTCATGGAAACCCAAGCCATTTTGATTCCTTCATTCACGAGGCAAAGCCCCATCTAGGTCAAGCGATCGCCGCGCGCTGGATCCTCGACGATCTTGGCGATGAGGCGAAGTCGAAAGGCGCCCGGCTGCAAGATCGCTATTCGCTTCGCTGCGCACCCCATGTGATCGGGGTGCTCGTCGACGCACTTCGTTTTGGCGAGGAGACCCTCGAAACCGAACTCAACGGAGTGAGCGACAACCCGCTCGTCGATGTGGAGCGAGGAGAGATCCTCCACGGCGGAAATTTCTATGGCGGACACGTGGCTTTCGTCGCTGATTCGCTCAAACTCGCCGTCGCGAACATCGCTTGCCTGCTCGACCGACAGCTTCTCCTCCTATGCAACCCCGCAGAAAATGACGGGCTCCCGCGCGATCTTGTCGGGGTTCGCGGTGAGGGGGCGTGCGTACACAATGGCTTCAAAGCGGTCACCATCGCGGCCTCGAGCCTTGCAGCCGAGGCACTGAAGCTCACCATGCCTGCGAGCGCCTTCAGCCGGAGCACCGAGCTTCACAACCAAGATAAGGTCCCGATGGCGACGATCGCCGCGCGCGACCTTCTCCGCATCGTCGAGATTACGGAGCAGGTGGTCGCCATGCTCCTCCTTGCGTCGATTCAGGCGGTCGAGCTTCGCGGCCGAAAAATCGCCTCGGAACGCCTCAGCGCGCTCGCCGCGAGCGTCCGCCGGGTCGTCCCGCCCCTCGTCGAGGATCGCCGCATGGATCTCGATATCGAAGCCGTCCTCGCGCTCCTCCGTGGCGGCGATCTCCCCGTCGGAGGCATCGATCTCGAATGAGCGCGGCCCCTCGGAGCGTCAAGGTCCGGTTCACGGTCCCCTTTCACCATTGCGATCCGCTGAACGTCGTCTGGCACGGGCGCTATACGGAGTATTTCGAGGTCGCACGGACCGAGCTCTTCACAAGCATCGCGCTCGATGTGCCGGCGATTCGCGCGCTCGGCTATAAGATGTTCATCACCGATCTTCGCTGCCGCTACATGTTCCCGCTCCATTACGGCGATAAATTCGAGGTCACGGCGACGATCCGTGAATCAACTCCATTCATCCGCGTCTCTTATGAGGTGGAGAACCTCACCCATAAGCGGAAGAGCGCGCGCGCTTCGACGACACTGGCGACGACAGACGCCCACGGCAGGCTTTTTCCGGAGACCCCCGATGCGCTTCTTTCCCGGATTCACGCTTAGCCTCGCTCTCTTCGTCGGAGTTTGCGTGATTCCGTTCCGCGCAGGCGCAGACGATTCGCACGACGCGGCTGGACGCCCAAAAGAGGCGCGGCTCGAAGAGATGAGGAGCGCTCGTGTCAACTTGGACGCCATTCTCGAAGCGTTCCGCGAGATGCCGGGGCTCGAAGCGCGCTTCGTCGAAGAAAAGAAGCTCGCGCTCCTCGCTCGTCCCCTAAGGAGTGAGGGGACGATCTACTACCTTCCGAACCGCGCCCTTCTGCGCGTTGTCGATCAGCCCAAGCCGAGCTCTGTCCGGATCGATCAGCGCGCGCTCATCCTCCGCGAAGGTGGCCGCGAAGAACGTCTCGACCTCCGATCGATGAAATCGGTTCGCCCACTCGTCGAAGCACTTCTTCTTCTCTTTTCCGGAGATCGCGACGCGCTCGACCGCGTTTTCATGGTCGAGTTTCAGCGGAGCGATGCCCGATGGATCCTCCATCTCCGGCCAAGGGATGCGGAGCTCGCTCATCTCCTTGACCGCATCACGATCCGCGGGGGCGGCTTCGTCGTCGAGAGCATACGAATCCAAGAGCGCGCTGGCGACGAGACCGAGATGACGATTCTCTCGGCCGATCCTCATCGGGTGTTTAGCGCGGCCGAACGCGAGAAGCTCTTCGGCGATGCCGGCTCATGAGCGCACGTGATCGGATAAAGCTCGCAGTCGGCCTCGTTCTGATCGCCGTGATGGGGCTTTTTTCGGGGCTCCACTTCGAGATGGAGACCGACATCACGGTTTTTTTACCCGACCAAGAGGAAGGCGACGCGCAAACCCTCGCGGAGCTCTCGCGGGCCATGACCCATGGCGAGCTTACGCGGACCATGGTGCTTCTCGTTCGCGCCGAGTCGCTCGAAAAAACGCTTGAGGCCGGTCGGGAGCTCGAGGTGCGTCTTCGCGACGATGCGCGGACGGCAAGTCGGCTCGCCATTATTGAAGGCGGCCCCCCACCCGATTATGAGCGCGCTGTCTACGAGCTCTTTTTCCCAAGACGCTTTGATTATCTCGCCCGCGATCGCGAGGAGCTTGAAGAGACGCTGAGCGAAGAATCGCTCGAAGCGGCCGCGAATGCACTCCTCGAGCGCCTCGCGAATCCGACCTCGACCATGCTGACTCAGATCGCGCCGCGCGATCCATTTCTAATTTTCCCATCGATCTTCGATGGGCTTGCTCGCTCGGGCCGCGGCGATCTCAGCGTGCTCGACGGGCGCTACTTCAGCGAGCGCGCGAAGAGCGGTGTGCTCTTCATCGGGACGCATGCGGGCGCCTTCGATACGCGAGAAAACGCGCCCCTCATCGAGGCGTTGGAAGACATCCTCGATGAGCTTCGTGAGAGCGTTCCGGCACTTCACGTCGATCAGAGCGGCGTTCATCGCTTCGCTCTACGCGCTGAAGAAATGATCAAGGCCGATATCACACGCATCTCGCTTTTTTCGGTCGTCTTGCTCTCCTCGCTCCTTCTCCTTCTCTTTCGGAGTCTTCGCTTTATCGCTTTAGCGAGCCTTCCGATTGGCGCCGGCATGCTCGCGGGCCTCACAGCGAGCCTTCTTGTTTACGGGCGCGTCCATGGCATCAGCCTCGCGTTCGGTGCCGCCATGCTTGGCGTGACGATCGATTATGTCGTCCACCTCTATGCGCATCAGGCGCTCGCACCTCGGGGAGAGTCGCCTAGAAAATCCCTCGAGGCCATCGATCGCACGCTGATTCTCTGTGCGGCCTCGACGACCGTGGGCTTTTTTGTGCTGCTCTTTGCCCCGCTCCCTGGGCTCCGTGAGGTCGCGCTTTTTGCGATGCTCGGTGTCATCACATCGCTTCTCGTGACTCGCACCTTCCTCCCGCTCCTGATGCCCTGGGAGATCGCGCACACACCCCTAAGAACCGCGCTGATGAGGCTTCTCGCCTCGACGCTCGGTGCCCTTCGAAGAAATCGGCTTTTCAGTGGCAGCCTCTTCATCTTCGCCATCGCCTTCGCCGCGCTCTCACTTCCAAAACTCGAAGAGGGCAGCACGATCGCCGATGCATCCGTTTTCGATGAAGCGCTGATGCGGGAGGATGAACGCGTGCGCGAGGCGGTCACCCGCTTCGACCAACGCCGTTTCGTCGTTGCGATCGGGGATTCGGAAGATGAGGCCACGCTCGCCTACCAGAGGGCGGGCGCGATCGCGCGCGAAGCCATCCAAGCGGGCGAACTCGAGAGCTACCTGGCGCTCGACTCTCTCCTCGTCGATGCGCAAGAGGCGCACGCGATGCGGGCGAGGCTCCAGAGGGATGACACGCTCCCCAAGCGTCTCGATCGCGCGTTCACCGAGGCAGGATTCACGCCGGGCGCCTTCGCTCCGTTCTTTCGCGACCTCGACCAGCAGCTGCCCCCACCCATCCGGTACGACGATCTGTTGGACTCTCCGCTTAAAACGCTCGCCGGCACCACGAGGGTCGAGCTCTCGGACGGGCGCATCGCGTACCTTCTCTTCCTTCATGGAATTCGCGATACGGAAGCGCTCCGAGCGCGCATCTCAAAAGAAGACCGGCTCCTCTTCGTCGATCAGAGCGATCTCATGGGCGCCTCCGATGATGCGAGCGCGGGCTCGATCCGAAAGCTCGCACTCATCGCACTCTTCGGCGTCTTCCTCCTGATCGCGCTCCGCCAGCGTTCCCTCCGAGCCGCTCTTGCGTCGCTCCTCCCCTCGCTCGTCGCCGCGTTCTTCACGCTCGGCGTGCTCATTCAGCTCGGACGCGCCATCGACCTCGTCCTCGTCACGACGCTCCTTCTCATTGTGTGTATGGGCGTCGATTATGGCGTCTTCCTAGTCGACGCGGAGCGCAGCGCCGATCCGCTCAAGCAGCGCTCCTCTCTCCTCGCCATCGCTCTTTCGGCGATGACGACGGTCATGGGCTTTGGTCTTCTCGCTCTGGCTTCGCACCCGCTTCTATCCTCGATCGGACTCACGGCTTTGATGGGCATCCTGACCTGCCTCATCCTCGCGCCTTCGGCCATCGCCCTGCTCGGGATCTCGAAGAAGGTGGGAACACAGCGCTCTGAGGGATAGGCTCTCGAGGACGGCTTCAACAACATCATGCGCGCGACCCTTCTCCTTCTCACCGCCACGCTCCTCTCCACGCACGCTTCGGGATGCGGCAGCGCTCAATCACGTCCCGAGGACGCTTTGGCCGCCTTGCCACCACCCAGCCTGCTGCCCGCCGACGCGCTAGGGCGCGATATCTTCTTGCGCCAGCGGGTTGTCGCCGAATGGCCAAGCGGTGAAACGCAGTTTGAGGCCATCGTGCAGAAAGAAGACGATCGCCTGCAAGTCTTTGGGCTCTCGCCGGCGGGCCAAGTCGGCTTCATCTTCACCCTCGAAGGGGGAGAGGTTCACGTCGAAAATCGTGCTGGACGAACGCTGCCTTTTTCACCCGCTTGGATCCTCGCCGATGTACAGCGCGCCTATTATCCAAGCGAGGCGCTTCAAGGAGGCGAGCTCGAGCTCATCGAGACCCTCGCCGAAGACGGTCTTCCCGCGCGCCGCGTGTTTCAGCGCGCGGGCGAGCGTGTGATCGTGATCGAATATGGACCCGCGGAGGGACGGGCGATTGCACCCGAAAAAGTCCGCCTCGAGAATCTCGAGTACGATTACCGACTCCTCATCGAGACATTCGAGGAGACCTTCTTAGACGGCTGAGCCGCGCCCTTGCGCTCGGAGGAGCCGTGCCGCGTCGATCGCTCCATAGGTGAGGATCGCATCCGCGCCCGCGCGCTTGAAGCAGAGGAGCGACTCCATCAGCGTCGCTTCGTAATCGAGCCATCCTTGGGTCGCGGCCGCCTTGAGCATCGCAAACTCCCCGCTCACATGATAGGCGAACGTCGGGACTCCAAGCTCGCTCTTTACGCGGCGGACGATATCGAGATAGGGCAAACCGGGCTTGACCATCACCATATCGGCGCCTTCTTCGAGGTCGAGGACAACCTCACGGATCGCCTCATCGCTATTGGCGGGATCCATCTGATAAGTTTTTTTATCGGCCGCCCCGAGGTTCGCAGCCGACCCCACAGCGTCGCGGAAAGGCCCATAAAAACTCGAGGCATATTTCGCTGAATACGCGAGGATCGCCGTTTCCGAAAAGCCCTCGCTCTCCAACGCCTCACGGATGGCGAGGATCCTTCCGTCCATCATGTCGGAGGGCGCGACGATATCGGCTCCCGCCTTCGCGCACGTGAGCGCCTGACGCACGAGCACGGCAACGGTCTCGTCATTGAGGATCACCCCATCGCTCATGATCCCGTCTTGTCCGTGGCTCGTATACGGATCAAGCGCGATATCCGCGATCACAAGGAGCCCGGGGAAGCGTGCTTTGATGGCGCCGATTGCACGGCTGACGAGGTTATCGTCACGATAGGCTTCTTCAGCAAGCTCGGATTTGGCCTCGGCACCGACGACGGGGAAGAGCGCCACCGCGGGGATTCCAAGCTCGACGACCTCTTCGAGCTGTTCGAGAAGGAGGTCGACACTGAGACGCTCGATACCCGGCATGGAGTGGATCGGCTCACGCGCCTTTTCACCTTCGAGGATGAAAACGGGATAGATCAGGTCGCTCGGCGAGAGGGAGCTTTCGGCAACAAGCTGACGGAACGCGGCAAGGCGGCGGAGACGGCGAGGCCTCAAAAGCGGATGTCGTGACATAAAGAGAGCCTAGCGCTCCAAAGCGAAGTGGGCCATGCGCTCCCGCAAAGCCGGATAAGGAGCAGCGCAATCATCGCCGTTCGTCGTGGACTCCCTCGGCGCCCCACGCCGCCCTCATGAGCTTTAAACGCCTCAGCCGGCGCATGGAGAGCGCCGGCTGAGTTCGGTGTGGTCCGCCCAATAAACGAGCGGTACAAGTAAGGATTTGAAATCGGGGTGGGTCGTGAAGGATTCGAACCTTCGGCCTATGGATTAAGAGTCCACTGCTCTACCAGCTGAGCTAACGACCCGAATGGTGCCCGAGTGGGCATTGGCGCACCCGGCAGGATTCGAACCTACGACCTGCGGATTCGAAGTCCGACGCTCTATCCAGCTGAGCTACGGGTGCATAGCGTCTCCCGAAGGAGGCGCGTGATTCAGAGCTAAGTTTTGAAAGAGCCCGCCCGTAGGCGGCTTGGGGTGACTGACGGGACTTGAACCCGCGACAACCGGAGCCACAATCCAGTGCTCTACCGACTGAGCTACAGCCACCAGAAGAACGGACGCGGAATATAATCCGACAAAGGGGAGATGCAAGAAAAAATCACCCGCATCTCGAAGAATTGAAGGTCTTTCGGGTCTTAGTGTCAACAATTGCCCGAAAATTGGCGTTCATCGCTCGATCGGAGTGCGCGGAATGACCGTGCGTCCGGCTTCATATCGCCGGCGCGCCCACTCCGCGAGGCCCATGCCCGCGGCAACGCTGATAGGATAGCTGTGGTTGATGCCGTACATCGGAATGGCGATTGTTTCGTGGGCGACTTCGAGGATGCGCGGGTCGACTCCGCTGTCTTCGTTTCCAAAAACGAGGACGGCATCCTCAGGAAGCTCGGCATCCCAGAGTCCGACGCTCGCCTCGTCCTTCTCAAAACAAGAGAGCTTCCACCCTTCGGCGCGGACGAGCTCGAGGAAGGCTTCGATGCTCTCCACATCGCGGATGTTTTCGTAGCGGTGCATGCCCATCGCCGCGCGCTCATACCAAGGCTCCGTTCCGACGAGGACGATCTCCTTGGGTAAAAAAGAGTGCGCCGTCCGGATGATCGCTCCGACATTGAAGGGATTCTTCGCGCGATCGATCACCACCCGCATCGGATGCCGGATGCGATCGAGCTCCTCCTTGATCTCCTGGCGCGAATAATCAAAGGGCGGGACGTAGGCCATCCTAGATGCTGTCGCGCGGCAAGCGAAAGGTCAAAAGCCGAGCCTCCACGAGGCCTCGAGCCCCCGCGCGACTCGAGCGATCAAAGTCCCGAAAGGATCTGAATCGCGGCGTCGCTCCCGCGGCTCCCCGCGCTTCCCTCTTGCCCAGGGCTGCGTCCTCCGCGTCCTCCGCGCCCACCGACGCCAGCGCGATCGACGACGAGCCCCAGCTCGAGGTCGTTCACATAGGCTTTGGGAACATCCTCCGAGAGGAGCACGACGGCGTGGCTCCCTCCTCCGCAGCCGCCCCCACCGCCTCCGGCCGCACCGCCGCGCCCGCCGTCACCCCCGCGCCCGCCGCGATGCGTGCACCAAAACTCAGCGCCTCCGCCCGCAGCGCCAGTCCCTGCATGGCCTCCGGCGGCGCCATCGCCGCCGTCTCCACCAAAGCCTCCCGACGCCGTAACAACGCGCGTATTTTCAAACCGTGGGCCAAACGCGCCGGGAAGGAGGCGAACCAAAACGCCAACGGAGGCACCTCCGCCCTCGCCGCCCGTCGTTCGCGGCGCGCCGCACCCGCCGCTTCCCGCGCCACCACCACCTCCGCCCGGTCGATCGCTGCAGCTCCCGCTCGTCCCGGCGATCACACTGTATCCGCCGCCGGATGAACCTCCTCCGCCGCCGCTGCCGTGCATCCCCGGCGCCCCATCGAGCCCGCGGCTCCCCCGGAGCAAGCCCCGCGCGGGATCGAACTCGATCCCCTCCTCACAGCCCAGCCCGGCCACACCGTCCGATCCATCGCCGCCCCGTTCGCCATCCTGCCCTTCGCGATTGAGCGTGGGATTGTTATCGCAATAGTTGCAGACGCCCCAATTGGTCACCGAGCTATACGAAACCTCCCCAGCCTTCCCGCCCAGCGGTCCCTCGCCATCTTCAGCCGAAGGATGGGGCACCGCCTCACTCAGCATACGCTCATAGTCGCATCTCCCGCCGATCATGTAATCGGTGCAGCCGGAGTTGCCGCAAGGATCGCCGTAGCGGCAGCCGAGAGTGGGGCAGTTCCCATCGGCGCCATCGCCGCCAGAAACGCGGATGCCTCCGCAAGACTTTTGCCCGCCTCGCCCCCCGCCGATGGTGCGACAAGCGGCATTCGGGGCATGAGCACCAGGTGTCCCATCTTCGCCATCCAGATCGCGAAGCGTGGAAAACCCAAGCTCGCCAAGGTGCTCGACGGAACTTGCGCCGCGGGCGCCATCGCCACCCGGAGCGGCGAGGATAAGCACATCACGAAAAACGAGGCCCGAGCTTGGCGAGTCGAGATAAACAGCGGTGCTTCCTTCGCCCGGGAGCCCCTCACTCCCGACGATGGTTAGGCCCTCGACGGTGGTCGAAGAGGTGATGGGCTGCGCGCGAAGCGCCGGCATCGAGGGTCCCTCGGCCAAGATGCGCACGGGATAGAGCCCAAGATCGCGATCGCCAAAGCCCTCTTGATAGCCGCCGTAAACACTCACCCCATCGCGGAGCATGACGAGCCCCCGATAATCGCCCTGACTCACCAGCACGTCCTTTCCGGTAAGTTCGGCCCGGAGGATCGCAGCGGACAAGGTGCGCATCGGCTCCTCGAGCGTCCCTGCCCCATGGTCGCTCCCGTTGACTGAGACGTAGATAAAATCATCCGTCTCGTCCGGGATCCCGTCGCAATCGTGATCGCCCCCCGCCGAGGGAGGCGGCCCCTCGCCAAGCCAGAGCTCACACTCACAGCCCGTGGCAAGGTAGCCGTCGACATCGACGAAGCCTTCATCGCATTCGAAGGCACAGTGCGGCCGACCGCTCACATCGATCTCGCAGCGCGAGCGCATATTCGGGCCGGGTGCGACGCAGGGAGCATCGCACGCCCCGCAGTGCGCCTCGTGCACATAGCGGCCGAGTTCATCGCGAAAGCCTTCGTCGATCTGGCCGTCGCAGTTATCGTCGAGGCCGTTGCAGATCTCTTCGGTGATGACCGTGCATTCGCCGAGGACTCCCGAAGCGCAGTGGCGGAGCCCTTCACAGCGACCGTGCGGCCCGTCGACAAGGCAAGCGATCTCGAGCTCACCAACCGAATCGGGGCAAAGGCAGGGATCGACATGCGCGTCTGTAAAAACACACTCGTGGCTCTCCACATCGCAGGAAAAGCCGGCGGGGCAGCCACGGGCTTCGCAGGAGGGAAGACAGCGCCCGTCCGCACATCGCGCGCTCGGATCGCGGAACGAGCAGTCTTCATCTACGGCGCATGGAAGGCAGAGAACGGGAAGCTCAGGAACGCAGCGCTCACCGTCCTCGAGGAAGCTTCCGCTCGGACATGAGACGATCGCACAACGCGCCCCTTCCTCGTCGACGATGCAGGCCACCTCGCTCGCACTCGGGAATTGCTCGCGGCAGTTGATCTCGCATCCGCCACAGTGCTCGGTGAGGTGATATCTCCCGGCGTCGTCTCGGAAGTCTTCGTCGATCTCCCCATCGCAATCGTCGTCGCGATAATTGCAAAGCTCGGCGTCGCCGCAGAGCTCGCTCTTAGAGCACGCATGGAGCGATAAGAGCCCGAGGGCGGCCATGAGCGCCATAAGCCAGCGCCTCGACGGTGCCCCCCAAAGGGGCGAGCGCTTAGCGAACGAGGAGATCATGAGCCACTCCTTCCATGCCTTGGTTCGTCTGCCCTTCGCCTCCACGTCCAGCGCGCCCAGGGCGCCCCGCGATCAGCTCGTTCGCGTTTCGGATGGCTTCAACCTCGGCCGCATCTGGGCCGCTTCCCCCGGCATCGACGATATAGAGCGCGATCGAGCTACCGCCGCAGCCTCCTCCTCCGCCGCCTCCTTTTCCGCCGCCGCCGCCGGCACCGCCTTTGGCTCCTGCGGTCGGGGCGGAGAGGGTCAGCGTCGTCCGCTCCTCTCGGGGGAGGCTCCCACCGAGCCCGCCTTCGCTGCCATGCCCACCATCGCCTCCCACTCCGCCATCGCCGCCATCGCCGCCATTGGCCGCAACGAGGCGTGCGCCCTCCATCCTCGGAATGCCCACCGGGGAGTTCAAGACAAGCGCAGCAGCGAGTCCTCCCGAGGACCCTTCGCGGCCGCCCTCGCCGCCGCAACCTCCGGCGCCTCCTCCGCCGCCTCCACCGCCGAGGCCGTCGACGAACGGACAGCGACCCTCGACGTAATCGAGCTCGACTCCACCGCCGGCCCCTCCACCGCCACCGCCGCTTCCGGGGCCGCCATCGCCTCCACGCGTTCCGCGGGCCGCAATCCATTCACCACCGCGAAAGCGCCCCAATGGCTCAAGGCAGCCGATGCCTTCGGCGCCGTTCGGGCCTGGCGCTCCATTTTGCCCAGGTGCCGGTGAGTAATAAGGGTTCGGGACGTAATAATCGGCGAGTCCGCAGCAGAGGCCATCGGGCGTCCCACACCCGCCACCGAGGATCGGACCGTAGGTATTGTCGCCCCCATGACCTCCGAAACCGCCTCCTCGGCCCGCACCGCGGCTCCCGGCTTCCGCAAGTTGGCCGTAGATCGGGCAATGCGCGCTGCCGCCGCGACCGCCACTCGTATCGACCTCACCGCAGAGATGCGCTGCCCCCTCGCCGCCAGCGACTCGGTTAATCGAGTGGTCGATGCATCGATCGAAGATGTCTTCGACGGCGGCGCGGGGCGGCGCCCCCTCGCTCCCCGGCGAGGCGGGAGACTCACCCCGCGCCCCACGCACGCCCGGGTTGCCGGATCCAGGGCGTCCAGTCCGAATCGTCACGCCCTCGAGTACGATCCCCGCTCCCGTTCCCTCAAAATAGGCGCCGATCGCCGCTTGGGCTGCGGCCGAAGCGTCGCGTCCGATGAAATGAATCCAGGCGATCCGCGTCTCGCTCGCGGCATCGGTCGACAAGCCGATCCCATGAGCGACCAGCGCCGCGCCACCATGCGGTGAGCCCTCGAGTGGCGCCTTCACCTCGGTCCGAAAGGCGTTTGGATCGAGCGCACGGAAATCACTCCGATATCCGCCATAGAGACGCACGCCCTCGATGAGCCTCACGCTCTCGACGTATTCTCCTCCCGCTATGAAAATCGAACGCCGCGGGTTCGGCCCTTCCATCGAATCGGCGGCGCGGCGGATGGCCTCGCCAATGGTTCGGAGGGGACGGCTCGGTGAACCGGGTCCGCCATCTTCACCGTCCGGCGCGACGTAGAGGCTCTCGACCACAACGCCGTCGGCCCCATCGCAATTGGCGTCGAGCAAACCTTCTGGCGCTCGGAGCGGTCCGGGCATGTCGTCAAAACGAAGGATCTCGCATTCGCAGCCGTTCTCAATTCGGCCGTCCGCGTCAACGAAATCACCGATGTGGAGTCCATCGCGCGCATCTTCGCAGTCGAGCACGCAGCTCGGCGCGAACGGATCTCCACCGCAAACGAGCGGACCATCCGGGGTGCTTTCCCTCGTGCAATCGATGCCGCATTCGCCGCAGTTTTCATCCTGCGCATATGCCCCAAACTCATTGATGAAACCGTTGTCAATCACCCCATCGCAATCGTCGTCGAGCCCATTGCAGCGTTCGATCGCACCGGCGCACGCGCTGAGCTCGCCTTCGCGGCAGATCGCAATGCCAAAGCAGAGCTCGCCGCTCGGCGTCTCCATGGCACAAGAGAGCGTGAACTCATCGAGCTCCCCGCAGCCGCAGCTTCCGCCTGCGGGGATACACGCTCCCGAGCCCTCTTCGCCCGCTGCGGCCTCATCGCAAACATAGCCCGTCGGACATCCATATTCGCATGGACTTACGCAGCGCGATTCGCCTCCCACACGAAGGCAACGCATTCCCTCGATGGGTCCGCAATCGGCATCCTCCCAGCACTCGACGCAGAGATAGGGGGCGAGCGAAACACAAGAGCCCCGCGAAGTCAGGCCGAAACCGGGCGCACACTCGGTCGCAGCGCAGACAATGCGATCCTCGACCCGCTGGCAGGCGCTTCTGGCGACGGCTTCACCCCGAGGAACGCACGGCCGGTTGCATCCGCCGCAATGCGCGTCGTGAAGATAGGCGCCGTCCGCGTCGCGGAAATCCTCATCGATCTCGCCGTCGAGATCCTCGTCGAGGCCGTTACAAATCTCGGCTGTGGGTTCGGCCGGGCGAGGGAGGTCGCGCTCCTCGACCTCATGGCTGAGCTGATCCTTCCCTCCGCAGCCCGCGCTTAGGCTCACCGCGCTCATTGCAACCACCATGATCGCGATGAACGAAAGATGAGGGCCGGCGAAAACCAACCCCCCCCTAGCGGTGCTCCATTTCGCGATCTCGAAAACGCGCGATTTAGGTCTCGGAGATCGTCGCTGCATGGTGATGCTCAAACCCCAGATACGAGGACAATACCTTAATGGATGGCGCTCTTTCAGGAAAAAGAAGGTGTTAAACGTGGCGTCCGCGCGAATACTCCCCCAGAGTGAAAGTGGGGAGACGATTATGGCCAGAAATCAAACTACGCCCTCCTATCTCCTTTATGCAGAGGACGACGCCCGCCGAGCGGAGTGGACGAAGCGGCTCCGGAGGCACGGCGCAGTCAAAGCGCTCGGAAGCGCGGCTGAAATACAGCGCGAGTTGGAGCGCCCTCGACCGAACTTCATCTCCTTTATCGTTGATAGCGAAGGAGATGGACGGACCATCCAGCGAATCCTGAAGGCGATGCGGCGTTCGAACGCCGACGCGCCGGGGCTGTTCATGAGTGAAAACGAGCCGAGGAGCCCTGAGATCATCGAGTCGCTCGGCTTTCGGCATGTGCTTCGCGACGCGCCAATCAGCGAGCTTCGTGCTTTCTTGGGCTATGGCCTCGCGCTCGAGATCACCCGCGATCCGCATATCGCCGCCGCCGTCGAACAAATGGGCAGACAGCTCTCGCTCACCGTGAAGCAGATGGAGCTGACGGCGCTGTCGACGATGACGCTCTCGCGTGATGAGCTCATCGAAGGTCTCGGCGTCTCGCCGAATACGGTAAAAACGCGCATCCGTCAGCTCCTCCGCATCCATCACGAGGAGACGATGGACGCGCTCGGAAAAAAGGTCCTCCGAGCGGCGCTTGCTCACGCGACCGGCAGCAGCCCCACCATGGGCGACGCTCCGGTTGGCGCGCTGCCCGTGGAACGAAAGGCCCTCGCGCGGCCTCGCCCCGGGACGGCAAAAACCCGCGGACCTTCGGTAAAAAAAGCGCGAGGAACGGCAAAAAAAGCGCGAGGCTCAAAAAAGGCGGCGTAGGGCCGCGTGAGGGCGAGGCTAGAGCTCCTCGAGCGCGGCGCCAAGTTCGGTGACGGCGCGCTGATCGCCGGCTTCCTGAGCGCGCGGGATCCCCGCCTCGAGGATCTTCCGCGCCAGCTCAAAACGGCCGAGTTCCGTCGCCACTTGCCCTGCCATCAAATACGAAGGCACATATTCGGGGTTGGTCGCAATTACCTCGCGGTACGCGTCGAGGGCTTCATCGAGGTCGCCTCTTGCGCGAATCTCCATCGCGCGCGCATAGCGGAGAAAGGGATCCTTATTGCCGCTCGCGATCATCTCCTCGAGCATCGCCAATCGATCTTTTTTCTGCGTCATGGTGAGCCCAAGGATGCGGGCTCATCCTCGTGCGCTCAAGCCGGCGCGGGTGCGAAACTTACGCTCTCCGGTCGATGGTGAATTGGGCGACGGCGCCCCGCGGCGAATTCGCAAAAAGACGGAGCTCTCCACCATGGCGCTCGACGATGGTGCGAACGATCGCGAGCCCGAGCCCCGTCCCGCCCTCTTTCGTGGTCATGAAGGGTCGGAGAAGGTCTCCGGATGCTGCTCCGAAGCCAGGCCCATCGTCTGCAACGGCGAGCTCGACGGCTCCATCACTGCGCGCCTTAGCGCGGATCTCGATCACTCCGCCGCCTTTGGCCCGGATCGCTTCAAGCGCATTCTGGACGAGGTTGATAAGGGCCTGCTTGATCTTGGTCTCGTCGATTCGCGCGCGAACCGGTGTCTCGGGAAGATCGACCCGGAGCTCGATGCCCTCGGCCTCAAGAAGCGGTCTCTGGAGCGCCTCCACGCTCTCGATGATGTCGCGAAGGTCTTTCTCCTCGAGTGAGAGCGCGGCCGGTCGCGAGAGCGAGAGAAAGTCATTGAGCATTGAACTCAGCCGCGCGAGCTCAGTCCGCACGATCTCGACGCGCTCTTCGATGCGGTCGCGGAGGCTGCCCTCCTCGACGCGTCGCGCGCTCCGCACGATGAGCTCAAGCTGAAGAGCCGCTGCGTTGAGAGGGTTTCGGATCTCATGAGCGAGCCCGGACGTCAACGTACCGATCGCCGCAAGCGCTTCCGCCTCGAGCGCCCGCATCTGAAGCGCCCGCATCTCGGTGAGATCGATTCCGACGGCGAGATAGCGCTCATCGGATCCAGAACCGCCTCGGCTCACCGACCACCTCAGCGTGCGAAGTTGATCGCCAACACGCGCATGGGACTCCACGCCCTCGGAGCGCTCGTAGGGGCGAAGCTCCGAGAGCGCGCGCCGGACGCGCGTGCGCAAGCACTCTTCGATGAAGGTCTCGATAAAACTTTCGCCGATGAGGCCATGAGGGTGGGGACTCCGCTCCTCTGCGAAAGGATTGGCGAAGAGGATCGTGCCCTCGCGATCGATGAGAAGGATGGCCGCATCGACCATTTCGACAAGGCTCCGATGAAGCTCCTCGGAGCGCTCGAGCTCACGCGCTAGGCGCTCCCGCTCCTTTCGAAGCCGAATCTGGGCGACGACGCGCTCAGCAATGGCGATGAAATCCCGCGCGTCGAAGGGTTTTTGCACATAGGCGAAGATGCCGTGACGCACCGCCTGGACGGCCGAATCGAGCGTCGCATTGCCCGTGACGATGATGACCTCGATCTCGGCCGAGAGCGCGCGGAGCCGCGGCAGAAGCTCAACCCCCGACCCCCCGCCCGGCAGCTTAAGATCGACGAAGGCGAGATCGATCGCTCCCACAACGCGCGCGGCGATCTCGAGCGCGCTCGCCGCATCGTGCGCGAGAAGCGCCTCAACGCCCAGTTCTTCGAGGATCTCCCGGATGTTTTCCGCAAGATCAACGTTATCGTCGATGACGAGCGCGCGGATCAGCTCTCTCTTTTGATGGCTCGACATTGTTCGATGAGCTCGATGAGAGAGCCTGGCGCAAACGGCTTCGGAAGCACTCCGAGCGAGGAGCGCTTGGCGAGCTCAAGGCGCTCGTCCGAGGCATAGGCCGTCATGAAGACAAAACACGCTCCAGGCTGCGACCGGACGAGCTTCCTCCGAAGGTCGATCCCGTCCATCCCCGGCATCCGAACATCGAGGACGATGCAGTCGTATTTCTCGCTCGAAGCCTTTGCGATCGCGTCTTCGGGAGAGATCGAGGGGATCGCCTGATAACCCTCTTCGATGAGAAGCTCGGCGACGTTCTCGGCAAGGTCTTCGTTATCGTCGACGATGAGGATTCGACCGCTCATGGGGTCACCTCAGCTCGACGGAGCAAGAGCACTTCGAAGCGCGCTCCGCCACCCACGCGATCGACCACGCGAATGTGACCGCCATGGCTTTCGACGATCCGGCGACAAAGAGCGAGGCCAAAACCAACGCCGCGCATCCTCGTCGTAAAAAGAGGCTCAAAAATTTTGGAGCGGAGGTGGTTAGGCACCCCGGGCCCATCATCCTCGACAATGATGGCGAGGCCGTCCGTATGTTCCTCGATCGAAATCTCGACCCCTGCGGCTCCCCTCGGCGACGCTTGGATGGCGTTCGTCAGCAGGTTCGTAAAGAGCTGCCGAAGCTGTCCCGGATCGAGCTCGAACTCATAGTCTTCGGCGATGGAAGCGTGGACGCGGATTTCGGCCCCCCCCTCCATCTCGCCGACCACGCTCTCGAGGATCCCAAGGACACGCACCTTTTCGGTCTCGGGAGGGACGTCTCGCGCAAGCGCGAGGATCTCGCGGATGATGCGCGATGACAGCGCGATCTGATCGGCGAGGCGCCGCAAATGCCGCTCGCCTTTTTCATCACCCGCGACGCGCGATCGAAGGAGGTGCACTGAGGTTTCCATCACGGCGAGCGGGTTGCGCAGCTCATGGCCAATGGTCCCCGCGACCTGTCCCAGAGCGGCGAGGCGCTCGGCTCCCCGCATCCGGCTCGTATAATCCTCGGAATACGTCTCGAGCATGATGGCAAGATCGATATCGCAGATGCGGTTGATCGCGCTGTGGAGTGCGACGATCTCATGCGGCTCCCAATCCGCTGCGTCCATATGCCGATTCACGGCCGCGTGGAGCGATTCGCGGAGGATGTTCATCGCTGCAACCATCAACGAGGGATCGAGCCCGATGCGGACATGCGCGTAGCCAATCCGCGCGCGCGCGTCGAAATAATCCCGATCGTACACCCCCGAGAAGAGCGTCTCGAGCCAATCGCGGAGGACGCGCTTTTGTCGCTCGATCTGCACCTCATCCTCGAAAACGGCGCGCGCTCTCGGGTTGGCGCCGATCGCGTCGTAAAACGCGTCGATGGCGCCCGTGAACGATGGCTCGAGCAGCGCTTTTGATCGCGCAAGAAGCGCTCCATCCTCCGCCGTAAAGCCGATGTACGAGATGAGCTCCTCGAGGAGTGAGTCGGAGACGCTCGGCTCGGTGGAAAACATCGTCACGAGGGGCGGGCGGAGTCGCGAAGCAGCTGCTCGATCCCTGGCCCGATGATGGTGGCGACGATGCGCTCCAACTGATCGGGCCGTTCTTTATAGCCGCGGCGCGCCCAAGTGTTGAAGATGGAGATGGCCGCGTTGGCCAGGAAATTCGTGATGTAAGCGAGCTCGCGCTCGTGAAGGCTCGGCAGGCCGTTCACGCGAATGACCCGCTCGAGCATTCGCGTGAGGCTCGCTTCGAAGCGCTCGACGACGACCCGACGGAGCCCTTGCTCGACGAGGATCGAGATCTCACCGACCTCCTCGGCCCAGACGGTGAGCACATGGCGGATGATGCGCGAGTTATCGATGGGAAACTGGAGATCCGCGTCGTCAATCCGCGCGTCGAGCCTTTCGCAGAGCTCGTCGACGATGGCCGCGAAGAGCTCCTCGACGGAGGAATAGTGTTGATAGAACGTGGCGCGGGTGATCCTCGCCTCGGATGCGAGGAGGGCGATGGAAATCTGCTCAAACGGGCGCTCGTCCAGCAGACGGAGCAGGGCCATCCTCAGAGCATTCCGTGTCTTCAGGATTCGACGATCAACCGCTGGCGTTTTTAACATACGACGTGTATTATTGGCTTGTGACGCAAATTCTAACAGAGAATACCCGAGGTTTCGACCTTGGTCGCCTGCTAAACGCGTTTGGTCGCTCAAAAGACCCCAAGGAGCCCGTCCCGCTCGCGCACAACGGCATGCACGCCCTCATCGAGCTGCGGAAATTCCTAAGGGATCCCAAGAGCTACCTCTTCACTAAAGAAGCAGAGATCGGCCCGATCTTCAAGATGAACTTCTTGGGCTCGCAGTCGGTGATCCTGCTCGGCCCCGATGCCAACGAGCTCGTCTTCGTGAACCGCGAACAGGCCTTCATGAACCAGCCTGCGTGGGAAGAACAGATCGGCCGCTATTTCCGAGGTGGGCTCTTGCTGCGCGACGGTGCGGAACATCGCGCCCACCGCCTCATGATGAACTTCGCGTTCACGGATGCCGCGCTTCGAAGCTACGTCGAGGACATGCAGCGCGTGATCAAGCGCCGCCTCGACCGCTTCCCCACCGGCGATCATCCCCCCTTCCTTCTTTATAACGAGATCAAACAGATGACCCTCGAGGTCGCCTCCGAGGTCTTCCTTGGCGAGCGCGATGTCGCGCTTGTCCGTAAGCTCAATAAGGCCTTCCTCGATATCGTTCAGGCCTCGGGTCCGGGAAATATCAACCCCTTTGCGATCCCTGGCACGCTCACGCATCGGGGGGATGTCGGGCGACAGCTCCTCGAAGACTATATCGATGCGCGCATCGAAAAGAAGCGAGACTCGGACGATCGCGATTTCTTCGCACTCCTTGCGCGCGGCGAGACGCGGAAAGCCGATCGCTTCAATAACGAGGAATTGGTCGACCACCTCATCTTCCTGATGATGGCCGCGCACGATACCTCGACGATGACGGCTTCGACGCTCTTCTATTACCTCGCGAAAAACCTCGCCTATCAGGAAAAGTGCCGCGATGAGGTCTTCGCGCTCGGCAACGGTCCCATCGAATACGACGATCTGGATAAACTCCCGCTCATCGAATACGGGATGCAAGAGGCGCTTCGATTGATGCCGCCGCTTCCGTACACGACTCGCCGCGCGGTCAAGGACGTCGAGTTCGAAGGGAAGCGCATCCGGGCCGGCGAGAACGTGATGATCGCTCCGCTCCATACCCACTTTATGCCTTCGCTCTGGACCGATCCCGAGCGCTTCGATCCGCTCCGGTTTTCGCCCGAACGCGCTGAACACAAGCGGCATCGTTTTGGGTATGTTCCCTTTGGCGGAGGCGTTCATAAATGCATCGGGATGCGTTTTGCTGAACTCGAGGTTCGGACGCTCGTCGCGCACGCGCTTCAGCGCTATCGCTTCTACGTGCCCGAAGGTTACGAGCTGCCTCTCAACTTCACCTCGCTCCCCATCCCCGCCGACGGACTTCCGATCCGCATCGAGCGGGTCAAGGGTTGAGGCCTCAGTTCAAGCCCAAAGACCGATGGCTCCAATCGAACGCCGCCCTCCGTTGATCGTGGGCGGCGTTTTTCTTGGAGCCCGTCCCCGAGCCTCGGCGTGAAGATGCGCTGTCGACAAGCGCCGCGCGGTTCACTCAGCATCAGGGGAGAGCGATTGTGCGGCGAGCGTCGAAGCATGCGATTCGATCTCGAACACGCGGACTTCGTCAAAAAGAGGAAGCGCGACGAAGAGCCTCGAAGCGTTCGAATCGCGCACAGGTTTTGTGATCGCGATGGCCGCCGGCCCCTCGACGCCACGAATCTCGACGGAGAACTCTCCCCGCTTTTCTCCGACGAGGACGCCGCGCGCCTCCCAGCTCCCGATGGCGAATCTCCCATCCGGGAGGGCGATGATCCCATCGAGGCTTCCTGCGGGGAGCGTCTGCCGATCCACCACCTCGCCCTCGTCGGTGAGACGATAAAGGGCGCCAGTCGCAAAGCTCACAATCCAAAGGCCATCTTCGGCGAAGGCGATGCCCGAGGGCCTTCCGAGCTCATTGCCCTGAGCGAGCGTATGGACACGCCCATCGGGCTCGACGCGGTAGATGGCATCACTCTCTTCGGGGATGAAGCCGCGATCGCCCAGGCGGAGTCCACGATCGGCAAGATAAACCTCTCCGTTGGGCCCTAAGGTGAGCGCGTGGAGCGCGCGAGCACCCTCGATGGGGATCGCGCGGCGGAGTTCGCCGCCCGCACGGTTGAAGAGGAGGAGACGCCACGATTCGAGCACGTAGAGCGTATCTTCGCTGAGCGCCAGATCGCGGAGATCGCGAAGCTTCTCGCCGGGGGCGATTTGATCGAGATAGCGGGGATCGAGCAGGCGCCCTTCGCCATCCAGACGCATGACGAACGCCTCCGTTTCGACCGAGGACGATTCTCCGATGCGCACCCCTACGAGGAGCTCGTCGCGCTCCGGATCGTAAGCGAACGCTCGCGGACTCGGTATGCTCGAGAAGGTCTCAAGCGGCCGGGTCTTTTGAGGAGTAGGAGGCGCGGGCGTGTGTGAATAGGCAAGCGTGAGCGTCTCGTAAAGCGTCGGCGTAGGGCGCGCGCATCCCGATTCAAGCGCGGCCCCCCCCACCATGAAGGCGGCGATGCACGCGGTGATGCCGCGCGTCCGACCCGCGCGAACTGGCCGCCGCCCGCTGAAAATTAAGTGCGGGATCCGAACCCTCATCTCTATCGTTCAAGGCGCATCATCCCGCCTAGGCAGGCCTCACGGTTCCCTTCGGCTTCGCGGAGGGCCTCACGCGATTGGACAAGGAGCTGACGGATGGCTTCTTCTTCCTCCGCGGGCCTCTCTTCGAGAGGAAGTTTTTCAAGCGCGTCGAGGCGCGGGGTGGCTTCCCGGGTGGCTTCCTCGGCGGCGATGAGTGAAGCGTGCAGCTTGAGACACGCATCGCGGACAGCGCGGTGCTCGGACTCATTGAGATGGAGCGCTCGGACGGCCTCGAGGCGTTCTTTACGCGCGGCAACGCTTAGTTCGGGGCTTTCAAGTCCGCTCAAGAGCTCGTGAAGCCTCTCGGCCTCGCTGACTTCGTCTTTACGACAGGCGACCAGACTCAAACTCACGCTGAGCGCCCAAGCCAAAATCAGAAGAAAACCAGAGCGCTGCCGATGGGCGCGCCTTCTCTCGGAGGCCGAACCAATCCTCGGCATTTTCCGCTCATCCTCCATCGTGGATTGCGCGCTCATCGGGGGTCCCGAAGCGCCGCCGAGGTTCGAAGAAGTGCGCTCAGGATCGCTTCGGTCCTTCCGATCTGCAGAAGGTGTGCACCCCCAAAGTAATAGGGTTCGACTCCCCAATGACGCGCAATGCGCTCCCCATGCGAAGGGGGGGTGATCGCGTCGACTTCACCCACCACGACCGCCCTCCCCTCGCGCGGGATGAGTGGCGGTCGGCTCAACGGACTCACGGCCGAAAAGAGGCGCTCGAGACGCTCCCGCAGGATCGAAGCGCGCTCGACATCGGGGCCAAGAAGCCCATTGTCAAAGAGATAATCCGCGTGCGAAGCGAGGGGAATGTAGGGGATGGCGAGCGAGAGTCGCTCTTCGACCGTCGCAAGGAGTGAGACGGTATAACCTCCGAGGCTCATGCCAATGCCGCCCACACTCGGCGCACCCAGACGCAATAAATAATCGAGGATGGCGCGGAGGTCGGCGATGGCTTGTCGGTAGCCGTCGATCGTGAAGGAGGGGCCCCTTCCGGGCCAGCTCGGCCGGCTGAGCGCGCCGCCTTCTCGGCGGGCCCCATGCCCCGGTAGCGTCACGAGGGCGAGATCGTATCCCGCTTCAAACAAGGCCGACGCCGGAAAGAGCAGCTCTTCGAAGACCGGATTGCCACCGAGAAAGCCGTGGATCAGAATCAGCGTCGGCCGCGGATCGCGTGGATCACGCTGGATGAGCCGCATTCGCGCAAAGGAGTTTCGTCGAAGCTTGGCGAAGCGCTCTTGGTTTTCCGGGAAATGGGCGCTGAAAGCACTTTGCCAGCTCAGATCGCGCGCCACCCCCTGCACACGTGAGCGCGCTTCCCTCTCCCTCACCTCATCGATGCGGTACGTGGGAAAGAAGGATTCGGGATCGGCGATGAACTCGGGCGCCGCGAGACGCGCTGTTTCGCTTTCGATGTCACGGAGGCGCTCCTCGAAGCTCCGCGTATCCCTCCGGCGGGGCGCAGGGTTGATGAGAAGGTCACGAAAGCCCCGATCGATCGCGGCGCCTAGCGGCTTGATCCATATCGCGCTCATATGGAATGAGGATGCGGGGTTGATAGGTTTTCGGCAAGCGCTTCGGCTGCGGAGAGGGCGAAGGTCCGGGCTTCCCCGAAAACCCAGACCGCTCAAAAGTTTCGCCAAGATCACGATCGCAGGCCGGGATGGACACGCCGCCTTCATCGGCCGAGCGCACGCACAAACACCCATAAGCCCAAGCGGAGCTCTTGCCTGATTTCTTCGACCCTAGCGAAGCCATCGGCGCAAGTCGCTTGAGATTTATGCTATCCAAGGCGACGCATGCGTATCTCGATTGCCGCCGCGGTCCTCGTCGCACTCGCCCTTATCGTCGGTCTCGCGCTCCGTTCCCCCTCGGAGGTGGTGGAGGGGACGGCGCGCGAAACGGTCCAAACGCCAGAACCGCACCCGAGCTCGGAATCCATCTCCGACCGCCGCGCCGACAGTGAAGTCGAGGATGAGGAAGCAAAGGCAGAGAGGATCGCCCGCGAGTATCCGATCGAGGGCACTGTCCGGTATTTTCAGCTCGGGATCCGCGCCGAACCCAAACGGGACGCGCGTATCCTCGGGTTCATTCGGCGAAACACCAGGGTGCGCGCGCGCGCGCTCGACGGAGACCATCCAGGCTGTACGCACGGCTTCCTTGAGCTCTATCCCCGCGGCTACGCTTGCGCGGGCACCGAGATCCTCATCGATGAAGAAGGAGAGATCACAGAAGCGCATCGCATCTTTCCGCCGCCCGTGAGCGAGCATCCTCTCCCTTACGATTATTATTTCGTGACGATGGAGGACGCGCCTGTCCTAAAGCGCTTCCCGCGCAACTATCAGGAGCGCGAAGCCGTGCTCGCCTACGTCCGCCGCCTTCGCCATTATAAGCGAAACGAATCCGAGAAATTGGAGGCCTTCCTCGAAGGAAAGATCGAAGGCGAGCCTCGCCGCCCTCGGGTCATCGATCGCTTCCTCGCCCGGGGTTATTATATCTCGAGCCCGCGCGGCATCGACGAAGGCAGCCGCTACATCCGAAATGCTCAGGGAGAAGTCCTCTTCGCGGACTCGCTCCTCAAAGTCGAGGCGAGCGAGCACCGAGGCGTCCACCTCGGGGGTGAATTCAACCTTCCCCTCGGCTTCGTCGCGCGCCCCGGGAGGCCGTCGCGCATCGTCCGCGACGAAGACGGGAACGAGTCGCTCGTCGACGATGAGGATGCGGAGGTTTTCCCTCGCTATGCGCTCTTGCCGCACTCGCAGAAACGAGAGCTCATCGGGCGCTTCCTTGCGCACCGCGTCGGCGGGGATTGGGCGTTCAAGGAATGGTTCATCGCCCACGCTGAACGGATTGAGCCTCCATTTGAGGTTCGCTCCGATGAGGTGTGGATCCACGTCGATCTTGCGGAGCAGACGCTCGTCGTCTACCGCGGCAAGGAGCCGATCTTCGCGACCGTCGTTTCGACCGGTGTCGAAGCACATGCCACGCCCCCCGGAGTCTTCCGCATCGATAAGAAGTTCGTAGGGCGGACGATGAACGACGTATCACCCGACACCCCTAAAGGTGATCAGTATCGGATCGAGGACGTTCCCTACACACAATACTATCAGGGTTCGTATGCGATCCATGCGGCGTTCTGGCACGATCGATTGGGCATCCCGCGATCCCATGGCTGCGTTAACCTCAGCCCCCACGATGCCATGACGGTCTTCAACCTCACGGAACCCGAATTGCCGCCCGCTTGGTTTGGGATTTACGACGATCCCGAAGCGCCCTCCGGGAGCCGCGTCTACCTCACCGAATAAGTGAGGTCGGTCAGGAGCTTGGCGCGATCGACACGATAATCGATCCAGACGGCGCAGCATTTCCGATCGAATTGGAGATCGTGAACGCGGACGCGGCGGACGTGGCTCATATCGAGATAGCCGACGATGAATCCGGCGAACTCGTTGGCGACGATCGCATCCATTTCGGGCATCTCCGAAAGCACGGCTTTGAGGCGACCGGCGGATGGGTGGTGAAGCTCGAGATGCCCCCCATCGAAATGATGGCGTCGAATCAGGCGCAACGAATCCAGCGCCGCGCCCGCCCCTTCCGAAAAGCCCAGGGTCCGAAAAAGCTCGCGTATATCGTATCGCCTCGCGATGCGGGAGAGCTCGAATGCGCCCTCGGGATCGTGATCGTAGAGCTGGCGTGCCGCTGCACGATAGAGTGCGAAATAGAGCTGAAGCGGGATCCATTCATCGGGGCCTTGGATGGCACGGAGCTCCGCGAGGCGAGCGCGGTCGAGGTCGCTCAAAACGGCCGAGATGCCCTCTGCACCAAATCGGAAGCGCGCCGCCTCGATGAAGCTGAAGATTGCGTACGCGCGCGCATTTGCTGCCCCCGACGCACGCCACCGATGTCTCGATCCCAATCGTCGCTCCATTCTCCTCTCTCGCTCCTTTCGCCCGGCAGCTGCGACTCCGTATCGAGCATCGACTTCGTGCCCGCGATGGAGTGCGCTATCCGAGTGGAAAAGAAACGCACGATCCCGCTTCGACTGAATAGGGGAGGATCCCTAAGTGAAGCGGATCTTCGTCGGGGCGACCTTCTATGTTTCGTCGGCGGCGAGGATGCGCCTCGCGATGAGCGCCGCCAGCTCGCGATCGGGCCCTAGCGGGCCGAGGAGTCGGAAGCGCGATCCGGGGAAGGCCGCCGCGGCTTCCTCCATCTGCTGGGGAATGTCCTCGCTCACATGCCGACCATCGGATAAAAAATACGGAAAGACGACGATGTCTCGGACGCCGTCTTCGACCAGCGCGCGCGCTGCCTCGAAAAGTGAGGGAGGCGCGAGCTCCATATGCGCGAAGGCCACGACGAGCCCGCCCCCAAGGGCCGCCTCGAGATAGCTCGCCATCGTCTCGAGCGCCGCGTTTGCCTCTGCCCTTCGGCTCCCATGATCGATGAGAATGATGCCGCGTCTCTTCATCGCGCGAGGATCGATCGCAATGCGCGCTTTGTCGATTGGATATAGGAGCCGCCAAAGAGAGCGACGTGCACCAGAAGATAATAGAGCTGGTAGATGGGCTGCCTCTGTTTCCACCCCGGGCGACGCGGATAGGTCGCATCATAGGCTCGATAAAACTCGGAGCCAAAACCGCCAAAGAGCTCGAGCATGGCGAGATCGAGCTCGCGATCGGCGTAGGCGACGGCAGGGTCGAAGATCACGGGCTTTCCCTCACCGTCGCTCATCACATTGCCGTTCCAGAGATCGCCGTGAATGAGTGAAGGCGGCTCGTTCATCTCGAGGTGGGAGCCGAGCTCGTCGATCAGCCGGTCGAGGAGCGCCGAACCTTCTTCGCCCAGTGCGTCCGCGGTTCGTTCTCGCATCGGAATGAGGCGCTCACATCGGTAAAAATCGATGAAGGAATCGTGGAGGCGATTCGATTGAGGAAGCGCTCCGATGAAGTTGTCGCGGTGATGACCAAAGCGTTCGGCCGAGACGCGGTGTAAAGCGGCGAGCTTCTCGCCGAAACGCCGCGCGTATCCCCGTCGAGGAGGGGCGCTCTCGATGTACTCGAGGGCCAGGAAGCAATCGCCCACCTCGATCACCTTGGGTGTCCGGATCGCACCGGTCGAGGCGATCGCGCTCAGGCCATCGGCCTCGGCAAAAAAGCGTTCCGTCGGAGCGTCCGAGCTCTTGACGAATAACGCGCGTCCATCACTCAACTCAGCGCGATAGGTCGGCCCAAAGCTGCTTTTATATAGGGGGGAGAGGCGCTCCACAGTCGCCCCCACTCTCGCTTCGAGCGCTTCAACTAACGCCATTCCCTCGCCTCGAGGTACTCGATGAGGCCGCGAGCCGAGCGCTCGCAAATATCAAAAACCTCTTCGAATCCCTCATCGCCCCCATAATACGGATCGGGCACCTCGGCGCGTTCCCCAGCTTCGGGTTCGAACGCACGAAAGAGCCGCACCTTTTGGCGATCACGCTCATCTCGAGCGAGGCGGAGAACGTTCTGCTCGTTGCTATGATCCATGACGAGGATGAGATCGAATCGGTCGAAATCCTCGGTGGTGAACTGACGCGCGACACCCGGGAGCTCGAACCCGCGCCTTTTGGCCGTGGCGATCGAACGCGCATCAGGGCGCTTACCGATGTGATACGCGGCCGTTCCCGCGCTATCGACGCTCAGCCTATCGCCAAGACCGCGCTCGTCGATAAGATGTTGAAGGACGCCCTCGGCCGTCGGCGATCGACAGATATTGCCGAGGCAAACAAAACAAACGCGAAACACGCGAAGAGCCTAGCACATCTCCCGCCGCGCTCTCGTCCAGAGTGTTTGGCGCCTTGACCGCGAGACTGCGCCAAAACGCCTCAGCTCAGCCGATCGCGATAATCCTCGTAGCCGAAGCGCTTGATGACCCGCGCTTCACCGAGCTCGTCTTCCCAGACGACGATATCGGGGAGCGGCACGCCGTTAAAGGTCGTCGTTTTCACCATCGTATAATGCGCCATATCGAGGAAGACG
>JAAZAH010000379.1 GCA_012514415.1 Sandaracinaceae bacterium | reverse complement strand
TCCATCCTCCTCCTTCAAGAGACAGGGCGCAAAGTCGCGCGCATTCCGGCGCTGGAAAGCGCGTATTTGGCAGCAAGCATCCTCGCGGAATTCGGTTCCGAAGAGCAGAAAGCGGCGTATCTACCCAAGATGGCGTCGGGAGAGCTCATCTTGACCGCCGCGCTCGCCGAGGTCGGCGTTCAGGATCCGAAGCGCCCCAAGACGCGCGCGGAAGTGCGCGATGGTGGATGGGCCTTGAGCGGCGAGTTTACGAATGTGCCCTTCGTGGAAGAGGCCATGCGCGTGCTCGTCCCCGCGCGCCTCGGCGATGGGGCGGCTCTTTTCCTTGTCGATCCAACGGCCGAGGGCGTGACGCTCCTTCCTCAGCGCGGGACAAACGGTGCAGCGCTCTCCCTTCTTCGCCTCGACAACGTCCGCGTCGAGATGGCAGCTCGAGTTGCCACCGAGCCGGCGAATGGAGAAGCCGGTTCGGCCGTCGTCTCGCGCTATATCGACCTCGCGATGGTCGGAATGTGCGCGCTAGAATACGGAATTGCCGATGAAGCACTCCGGATGACCGCCGGCTATGCGAGCGAACGGAAGCAATTCCACGTGCCGATCGGTGCCTTCCAGGCCGTAAAGCAGCGCCTCGGCGACGCCTACATCGATTGTCAGGCGATGGAGGTCTCGCTCCTTCGTGCCGCCTTCCTCCTTTCTCAGGGACGCGACGCGACGCGCGAAATCTTCGCGGCGAAATATTGGGCGGCACTCGGTGGGGCACGCGTCCTTGCCGCCGCTCAGCACATCCACGGCGGGATGGGCTTCGATCGCGACTATCCGCTTCACCGTTATTTCCTCCAGTCGAAGCATCTTGAGCTTAGCCTCGGGGGCGCGTCGGCCTCTCTCTCTCGGCTCGGAGCGGCCATCGCGGAGCGCGGGTTTCAGCCGAGCTGAGCGCGGCGACGGATCGCTTCCCCGCGCGCGCGACGCGCTCCTCTCATCACGCACGCGGGGTGGTTTCGAAGCCGCGCTCGATGCCGCGGCACGGAAGCGACCAGGTCGCGCGGAGGGCGGAGCGCAGCCGTGATCCTTTTGAAATCGACATGACATCGGAGTGTTGCGGACGATTCGCTTTACAAGTGGTCATGTTTTTTCGAAGATATCGCCATGAGCAAATCGCCTCCGAAGATCCCCGATAACCCTGTGTCTCGCCGAGAGTTTCTCTGGAAGTCCTTTCTCGGACTCGGCCTCGCGGCTTCCGCTCCTTCGCTGTTTTTGCAGGGATGCGGTGATAGTCACCCCAAGACGAGCAACCTCGCCAATCTTGGACCCCTGAAGGGCCCCGACGAAAACGGCTTGATGCTCCCGGAGGGCTTCACTTCAAGGATCCTCGCGCGTTCGGGCGAGATCGTTCCGGGGACCGACTACGTCTGGCACGGAGCGCCCGACGGCGGCGCGGTCTATGAGCACGGCTCGGGTTGGATCTACGTTTCAAACGCCGAGACCCCGACCGTGCTCGGTTTTCCCGGCGGCGCCGGTGCACTCGTCTTCAACGCGAAAGGCGAGATCGTCGACGCCTATCGCATCCTCACCGATACCGAGATAAACTGCGCGGGTGGACCCACGCCTTGGGGAACGTGGCTTTCCTGCGAGGAAATCGACGCCGGGCGCGTCTGGGAGTGCGACCCGACGAAACCGAGCCAAGGCACGCCCTATCCCGCGCTCGGAGTCTTCAAGCATGAGGCAGCGGCGGTCGATCCCGAAACCTTCCAAGTCTACCTCACCGAGGATCAATCCGACGGGAACTTCTACCGCTTCACCCCGGCGAGCAAAACGAGCGAGCGAGCGGATTTCAGCGAGGGCAAGCTCGAGGTCGCCGTTGTCGAAGGAGATCTCGAGAGCGGGGAGGGCGATCTCCATGTGACGTGGGTCGAACTCCCAAATCCCAGTCCCGACATCGAAGCCAATGAAACGCCGACGCGCCATCAGATCCCGGAGGCGACCGTCTTTCGTCGCGCCGAAGGGGCCGCGTATCGCGATGGCATCGTTTATTTTGCGACAACGAGCGATAACCGTGTATGGGCGCTTGAGACGGCCACCGATCGCCTCACCGTGATCTACGACGCCGATCGCATCACCGATGGCGTTCGCCTCACCGGGGTCGATAACCTCGTCATCACATCCAGTGGCGACGTCGTGATCGCTGAAGACAACGGCTCGCCCAACTGCGGGATCGGCGCGGTTCTTCCGAGCGGCGAGGTCGTCGAGCTCGTCCGCGTGACAGACCAGCCGGGCTCCGAGATTACGGGTCCGGCATTTGATCCGAGCCAAACCCGCCTTTATTTCTCATCGCAGCGAGGTCAGACGGATAAGCCGTTCTTCGAATCCGGGATCACGTACTGCATCGAAGGACCGTTCTTC
>JAAZAH010000046.1 GCA_012514415.1 Sandaracinaceae bacterium | reverse complement strand
GTCGCGCTCGCGAAGAAATCCATGCGGTCAGGGGCACGAGGAGGCTAAACTCACCCCCTGATTGACCCTCTTTCATCGCACGTGCTACGCAGCCTTCGCCCTCTACGATCCGAGCGATCGAATCAAAGGCCGATCCGGAAGATGCCCAGAACCTTGCACTCTCTCCTCTATTATGTTTCGTTTGCGTTGATCGCGGCGTTTTTGGCGTCGCCTCTTGGTGCGGTCTTGGCGCAAGTCGCCGAGGACGAACCGAGCGAAAACGCGGGTCCCGAAGAAGAGGACGATTGGGAGGATGAGGCGCTCTTCGATGAAGATGCGCTCTTTGCCGAGGACGAGGAAGAGTCCGGACCCGACGTGGCTCGGGGAGGCGAGGAAGACGCCGATGCTGAGGCGGACGACGAGGATCTACCGCTAGCGACCGCTGAGGAAGCCGAATCGCTACTCGAAGAGGCGGCGCCCGATGCGCCCGATATGACACGTCGCCGTTGGACGGCGCTGAAGCCTGTGCTCACGCTCCACGGCTACCTTCGCACCCGTGGTGAGTTTCAGGACGGCTTCAGCCTGGGACGCACTGAAGCGCGCGGCGTGATGAATCCGGGAATCCCTTTTGAGCGCTTTACGCCCGCGAGTGTCGATAGCTCCGTCGTCGGCGGGTGCACGGATGATATGGGGACGGCGACGGAGACCGGCTGCTTCCAAGACGACGATCGCTTCACCTACGCCAATATGCGGCTTCGGCTCGAGCCGACTTTGAGCCTCGGCGAATACGTCCACGTCCACGCGACCTTCGATGTCTTTGACAATATGGTCCTTGGGAGCTCGCCGAATTCCTATCCGCTCTACGGCACCGCGGGCGCCGAGGGACGCGTCCCTGGCGTGCCCCTCGATAGCCACGCCTCGACGCATGTCCCCACCCGAAACGATATCCGTCATTCGATCTACGTCCGGCGCGCTTGGGCCGAGGTGACGAACCGCGACATCGGTCAGCTTCGCTTCGGACGGATGGCCCATCATCACGGTCTCGGGATGCTCTACAACGGAGCGACAGGGATCGACGCCGATATGTCGAGCGATATCGATCGCGTGATGGCGGTGGCGCATTATTCGGATTTCTATCTCGGCGGGAGCTGGGATTTCGTCAACGAGGGAGTGATCCGCCATTGGCCGCTTCCAGATGCCGTGCCGATCGACGCGACGCAGCGCGATGATGTGCGTCAATATTCGGTCCTCGCGGCGTTTCGTCGCGATCCGGAGGTGGAAGAGGCGAGAGCGCGGCGCGATGAATGGAACCAGCGAGCAAGCCTCTATTTCCTGTATCGAAAGCAGGATTATTCCAGCTTTGGGGCGGATCCGAACCGCATCCCGCTCGAGCTCACGAGACGGCGCGCGAAGGTCTTCACCTTTGACGCACATACGAAGCTCTGGTGGAAAGGCCTTCGCCTTGAGCTCGAAGCGGCGATTTCTTGGGGAAGCATTGACAACATCGGCAACCTTCAGGCGTCCGATGAAGCCTATAAGATGCTGAACTTCGGTCTCGCTTTCGAGGGCGAGTACCGTCTCCTCGAGGATAAGCTCGGGATTCGCTTTTACGGCGGTTATGCGACGGGCGATCGCGATGTGGATGGTCTGTCCATTTACGAAGATCTCTACCTTCAGCAATCGAACGATCGGCGCCTTACCAACTTCTCCTTCCACCCCAATTATCGCATCGACTTGATCCTCTTTAGGAACATTCTCGGCGCGATCTCGGGCGCGTGGTATCTCCGGCCGGGGATCGAATACGACATCATTCGCACGCCCTTCGGGCGTCGCCTCGGTCTTGGCGCCGATATGATCTACTCGCGCGCTTCGCAAGCGACGCAGACGTACGGAAAGAACGCGAACCTCGGCGTCGAGCTCAACGCCAACCTCTACTACCAGAGCGAGGATGGGCCGGACCTTCTCGATGGCTTCCACGTCCTAATGCAATACGGAATCCTCTTCCCGCTCGGCGGCCTCGAGGTCTTCGGTCAAAGCGACGCTCCGAGCCTCAGCAAGGCCCACGCACTTCGGCTCCTCCTTGGCGTGAAGTTCTGAGCAACCCGCCGCCGCCGAGGGCGATAAAAAGGGTATGAGTCGCTCGAAGGGAAAAGCTCAGACGGCCTTTGTATGCCAATCGTGCGGGGCCGTCTTTCCACGCTGGCTTGGAAGGTGTTCGAGCTGCGGCGAGTGGAGTTCGGTCGTCGAGGAACGGATAGTGAAACCGACGACCGTCTCGTCACGCGGGAGCCCGCAGGGGGGCGGCAGAACGCTGAAACTCGAACGCATTGCGGATGTGCGCGCGGACGATGCTCGGCGGTATCCGACCGGAATCGGCGAGCTCGATCGCGCGCTTGGGGGAGGCCCCGTTGCGGGCGGGGTGATCCTGCTCGGCGGCGATCCGGGGATTGGCAAATCGACCTTGATGATGCAGGCACTCGCGGCGCTTGCGCATCGCGGGCACCGCGCGCTTTATCTCACCGGCGAGGAGTCAGCGGCCCAGGTTGCCCTCCGCACCCGGAGGATTGGCGGAGAAGCCATCGAGAGCGTTCAGCTTCTCGCGACCAATTCACTCGAGGACGCTGAGGTCGCGATCATGCAAGTCGAGCCGGATGTCGTCGTCGTCGATTCGATCCAGACCGTTCGCGCAGAGGAGCTGAGCTCGCCCATGGGGAGCGTCGGCCAGCTTCGTGAAGCGACCAGCAGGCTCATCGATCTCGCCAAGAGGCGTCATATCGCGATGTTCCTCATTGGCCACATCACCAAAGAGGGCACCATCGCCGGACCCAAAGTGCTCGAGCATCTCGTCGATACCGTTCTTTCTTTCGAAGGCGATCGCTCTCACGCGTTTCGTCTGATCCGCGCGTCGAAGAATCGCTTTGGACCCGCGCAAGAGGTGGGTGTCTTTGAGATGGTGCGCGAGGGACTTCGCGAAGTGCCCGATCCGAGCGCGCTCTTTCTCGCCGAACGTCCTCGGAACGCAAGCGGGAGTGTCGTCTCTGCGACCGCCGAGGGAACACGACCGCTTCTCGTCGAGGTGCAAGCGCTTGTGGCGCCAGCGGTTTATGGCTCGGCGCGGCGTGTTGCGAGCGGTTTTGATCAACACCGCCTCGCGATTCTGCTCGCCGTCCTCGAGCGTAAATGTGGACTGCAGATCGGCGATCACGATGTCTTCGCCTCGCTCGCGGGAGGGATGCGCGTCGATGAGCGTGCTGTGGACCTCGCCCTCGCTGTCGCCATCGCTTCAAGCTTTCGAAATCAGCCGAGTCCGGCCGATCTCGTGATTTTTGGTGAAGTCGGGCTCGCTGGAGAGGTGCGCTCGGTTCCGCGCGCATCGCAGCGCGTTCTGGAAGCCAAGAAGCTCGGCTTCTCAACGATCGTGATGCCGCTGCTGTCGACAGAGCAGCTCAGCGATTACGAGAGAGACGGAGTGCGCATCCTCCCTGCGCGGACGCTTGAAGAAGCCATCGATCTGGCCCTCGGGTAAAGCGTTCGCGGTGGCTCGGCTGAGGTCCGTGCTTGAGCGCGGCTCCTCGTTTGCATCGTCTACGACGAGCGCTGCGGCGATTCGTCGTCTGTCCCGTCTTCTTCTTCGGGCGGGGCGTGGCGCGGGATGGCGCTGCCCTCGAGGTCGAGGATGATCTCACATGGAAGCGTTCGAAAGGCTCCGCCTTGGTTTGCGTGCGCGAGAAGGGGCGTGCAATCGCTTCCGGCCATGGGCGCGATCCGAGTGCGCATCATACCGTCGAGCGCCTCTTCGAGCTGCTCGAGCTCCTCGCCTTCCTCGAATACCGGGGAGCGATCGGCGACGCCTTCGAAGACGACGGTCGTGACGAGTGCACAGCCGGGATGCCCGAAGAATTCATCCGGATCCGGCGCGATCATCTCGCTTTCCGATTGCGAGCTGAAGTAAAAGCCGCCATCCTTCCCGACGCTTCCGTCGATCGCTTCTCCATTTTGATCGAGGAGGTAGGCTCTCCCCGTCTCAAAGCGGCGGATGGTGAGCTGGGGGGTGTAAGGGAGCAGAAGGGGAACGGCTTGCTCGCCGCATTCATGGACGCGCAGCGTGCCAACGATCTGATACTCGCCATAGAGCTCACCGGGAGGCTCTTGATCCTCGCCGAAGCAGGCGGGGAGAAGAAGTAGCGTGAGGAGGGCTTTCGAAAGGAGGCGAGGCATCTCCCGCGATTTAAGGGAATTGCGGAGATGCGGTCAAAATCTCGGCGCTTCGACGTCGGGGAGGGGTTGGCGAGGGCTGACTAGCGGCGGAGCGAGAATTCGCACTCGAACGTGATGCGGGTGGCCACGGGCTTGCCACTGCGATCGCGCGGAGGACTCCACGCCGGTCCCGAGCGGAACATCGCAGCGCACACCTCGCCGAAGCCGAACCCTTCGGGACGCTCGCGTCGTACGCGGACATTGCGAGGGCGACCATCCGATCCGATCACGAGCGAGACGAGCGCCGAGCCGCTTACGCCGCGGCTTCGCGCCTCGGCCGGATAGTTGCGAGCGAGATAGGTGTCGTACGCTGCGGTGGGCGGGCTTGGTCGGCTTGAGAGATCTCCGACGGCGACGACGGCATCGCCCTTGCCGCCGACCACGCCGCCTTCGACGCCTTCACGGTTGCGTCCGGTCGTCACGCCACCCGGACGCCCGATGGGCCCCTCTCGGTCGCTCTGATCCCCTTGGGGAGCGGTGAATCCACGATTGCCCTTTCCGGTGAGAACGAGACCGGAGAAATCCGCGATGTTTTCGCGGGCAGGGGCGGGCGGTTCAGGCGGCGTCGGCTCGGAAGGGGGCCTTCGCACGGTTCGCGGCTTCGGCGGCGCCTTCGGTGGCGGGACGACGACCTCTGGCTCGGGCTCGGGCGCGACGGGCTCAGGCTCGGGTTCCGGCTCCGGCGGAGGCGGGGGCTCCTCCACGACGGGGCTCACTTCGACGAAAACCTCGCGCGGCGCTTTCGGTCCGCTGACTTCAACGGAGCCCGGCAGTGCCTTGAGTCCCTCGCCGAAGAGCAAGTGCGAGAGGAGACTCACGAGGAGCGCGACGATGAGCACACGGCGATCGTAGGCCAATCGGAGTGAGCGCCTCATCCCTCAATCTTTAGGCGCTCCGCTCAAATCGGAAGGGCGCACATTGATCGCAAACTTGATCACACTCTCTTGGCGGAGGATGTCGATGACCTTCACGACCTGACCGTGCGAGATCCGCGCATCCGCGTTGAGGATTGCACGCGTTTCAGGATCGTTTGCCCGCGCCTCGCGCGCCTTCAAGCGGAGCCCTTCGAGCTCGATCTTTTCAGCGTCAAGATAGATGTTTCCCTCGTGATCGATGGAGACCGCGAGGGTGGTCGGCTGCTCTTTCTGCAACGTGTCGCCCGTCTCGGCCTCGGGAAGCTCGACGGGGATATCGGCCTGCCGAACGATCGCGGTCGCCGTGACCATCAAGATGATAAGAAGGACCAAGACAACGTCGACGAGCGGGGTGACGTTGATCGCTGTGATGGGAGCTTCGTCCTCAATTTCGATGGAGCGCCGCGCCATCTCAGGCCTCGTTCTTTTCGCTCGCCTTTTTGGAGAGCGCGAGGAGATCGCTCGCCATCGCGTTGGTGAAGCTTAGGCGATAGCGAATGACCCGACCGAAATAGTTGTACATGGCGACCGCGGGGATGGCGACGAGGAGGCCGATGGCGGTGACGACAAGCGCTTCACCGATCTCAGCCATCAGGCTGCTCGTGACCTCACCCTGGCTCTGATCGAGCTCGTGGAAGGCGCGGATGATGCCGATGACGGTTCCGAGGAGGCCGACGAAGGGGGCGTTGTTTCCGACGGTTCCAAGGAAGGCGAGATTGCGCTCCATGGCACCTTTCGTGACCGCGCTCTCGCCCTCGAGGCGCTCTTCTAGGCTCTGGGGGCCCATCTCGAAGACATCGATCATTTCGCCGACGATCTTCGCGGATTCGGCGTTCGAGGCCTCGGTTAACTTCTTCGCGCCTTCGAGATCGCCCTCGGCATAACGCTCTTGGAGCGCTCTCCGAAGCTTCGGTAGATCGTCACGGGTCGAGAAGAAATAGTAGATGCGATCGAAAACAATCGCGAGGCCGATGATGGAGAGGCCGACGAGGAGCCACATCACCCACGTCGCGCCGAGCATCGCGAAAGCTGTTAAGCGTTCTTGAATATCCATTTTCCGAAACCTTGCCTCTTGAGCGCAGCGGGCGCGAATCTGACAGCCGAAGCTCGGCTACAGGGGGCTTAGTAGCAGGAGCAAGGCCTAAATGCACCGATCTATTCCCGGGGAGGATTTTTTTGCTCGATGAGGCCCTCTTTGAAGATTTCTTCAAGGAGATTGGTCGCGTAGGCGCCTTTGGGGAGAAAGAAACGGAGCGTGAGGACGCCATCGTCGAGCTCTGCGTGTAGATCCTTCGGGACGATGCGAACGACCCGCCGCGTCCCGGCGCCGAGTTTTCCCATGCGGCTGAGGGCGTCTTCGTCGAGGTCGAGGTGCTCGAGGATCGCCTCCTCACGCTGGCGGGGCCGACCGGTAGGCCAGCTCATCTTCGGCCCGAAGATCGGGCCGGTGGGGTGAACCTCGAAGCGATCGGCCCGAGCTTGGACCTCTTCGACATCCTCAGCCGTAAAGATCCCCCCAGTGTCGGCTTTCTTGACGAGTTCGCCGGCCTCGATGATGCCGAGGCGATCCTCGAGGACCCGCTCGGCGAGGTAGTGGTTGAAGAGCTGGGATTGGAGCGCCGAGACCAGCAGACGCCGCTCATAGGGCTTTGAAGGCGGGCGCGTCTCGCCCTGAAGAAAGGCGAGAGCGCGACGGACATTGTCTCCACGCCCAAAGCGCTGCACGCCGAAATAGTTTGGCAGCCCCTGTTGCCGGATGAGGTCGAGGATGTCCTCGATCTGCCCGCGATGCGCTTCGTCGACTTCGCGCACGCGAATTTCGAAATGGTTGCCCCGGAGATGACCCGTTTTGAGCTTCCTCTCGTGATAGGCGGCGTCGAGCACCCGAATGCCTGGGAGATCGAGCGAGAGCGCGCGCCCGCGATCGGCCCCTTCGAAAGAGAGCCACTGTGTGGTGATCGCATGGCGATCCTTCATGCCTGCGAAACCCGCATCTCGCGCCCGAACACCGAGGGCTGCGGCGAGTTTTTCAATCGCAATTGGCGTCGTCATACCGCGCTTCTCAACCAGGACAAAGAGATGGCTGCCGCTACCTACCGGTAGGTAAGTAGCCTCTTCCTTTACGATGAAATCGTCTAAAAATGCGCGATAAACACCGCCAATAGCTGGGAGATTGCGGCTGATCCTAGGGAGGGGTGAGGGGGGATTTAGAAGGGACAATGAGAATCTCATTTACTCGAGAGGTGAATTTCTTGTATTCAAGAATAAGGGTAGCGAACGGTGTTACGCAGAATACGAGGAGGATGGCCTAAGTCACGCGTTGGGATGAGTGCGCCCGCTTCGCTGCGCGTCCGTATTTGCATGAGCTTATCCGGTTTTTATGGGGAGGGCTCAGTCGCTCGCCGCGTGGAGCGGATGGATCGCGCGTTTGAGACCGGGGGAGTGAGATCGGCGTGATGCCTTCGCTCGCACAGATCCGATTTCAAGAAGCCATGCGGCGCCTTCTCGAGGCAGGCGTCTCGGGCGGGGTCTTCCCGGGCGGGGTCGCGGCGACCAGCATCTATCGAGATGGCGCGCACCTCCTCTCGGAAGGCTTCGCGGGCAGTTTGAGCCACGAAAACAACTCGGCTCGCGTCCGGAGCGATACGATTTACGATCTCGCTTCCATCACGAAATCGTTCGTCGCTGTCGCTGCGCTGGTCGCGGCCGATCGCGGAGAGATTGAGCTCGATCGCCCGGCCGAAGATGTGCTCGCCGATCTTCGCGGAGGCGTGGCTGCGGATGTCACGCTCCGCCAGCTTCTCTCGCATCGCTCGGGGTTCAGTGCGTGGGGCGGGCTTTTCCTTGACCTTCCGCACGCGCTCGGTTCCCCCGCTGCGCGACGCTGGATTGTTGCCGAAGCGGCGCGCCGACGGGAATGTCCGGCGGATCAGCGGACGCAATATAGCGATCTTGGCTATATCGTGGCCGGGGCCATGATCGCGGCCATGGCGGGCGCTCCGCTCGATCGCGTTGTCGCGGAGAACGTCACGGGACCCCTTGGGATTCGCCAAGAGGTCTTCTATATCGGAGGAAGCGGGGCGCCCTCGCGGACGATTGTGTCGAGACGCATCGCTCCTACCGAACGGTGTGATTTTCGCGGGCGTATCATTCGGGCCGAGGTGCACGACGAGAATGCGGCGGCGATGGGCGGGGTCTCGGGCCATGCGGGGCTGTTTGGAACGGCGCGCGGCGTCGCAGTCTTCGCGCGCGCGATCCTTGATGTCCTCGCTGACCGGAGCGATGTCTTCCCGAGGGAGGCGTTGATTGGCGCCTTGATGCCGCAGGCGGACTCCACCTATCGGCTCGGCTTTGATGGAAAGAGCGAGAGCGGAAGCTCCGCCGGAAGCCGTATGGACCCCAGCGCTTTTGGTCACCTCGGATTTACAGGAACCTCGTTCTGGTGTGATCCGCGGCGCGATCTCGCCATCGTCCTTCTTACCAACCGGGTCCATCCCAGCCGAGCGAATAAGCGCATCACGGGCTTTCGTCCCGCCTTCCACGATGGACTCGTCGGAGTCCACGACGCCCTTTTCGAGCGCAAAGCTTCCAACGCGTAAGGTGAGCTAGTGCGGCTTAGGTCGGTAGTGCGCGGGCCTCCAGGCAAGCGCGCGTTGCGGCGGGCGACTCAGCGCGGGCGTTCATGCGTCGCAGCCGGATCGGGCGCTTCCATCATCCGAAGGGGAAGGCGATCGTTGACCTCGCGTGCGCGAGCGTTTCGCGCAGCCATCTCGAGCGATTGGCGATCGCTGAGGATCACAGCGAGACGTTTGGCGCGTGTGAGCGCGGTGTAGAGCATCGCCCGATCGAGCAGGAGGTAATGGCTCGGATGGAGAAGGAGGACGATGGCGTCGAACTCGCTTCCTTGCACCTTATGGACGGTGCTTGCGTAGGCGAGGCTC
>JAAZAH010000045.1 GCA_012514415.1 Sandaracinaceae bacterium | reverse complement strand
TGGACGAAGGGGCGAAGCGGACTTCACCTCGGGCATGCCAGCAGTGAAACGGCTCCTAAGGTGCGGGTCGAGCCGTGCCGGAGCCACTCGGTGAAGAAGCAGACGGTGGATCGCTACAAGGTCGAACCGCCGCGATAAGAGCGCTTCCTTCGCCGAAGCGGTCGAGGGCCCAAAGAGCGAGGATCTTGATGATGAAAATGCGATGGATGGTTCGATTGGCGCTGCCGGTGCTGCTTGTTTTGGCCGCGGGATGCGGCGATGACGATTCGGAAGCGCCCTCAAAGTGCAAGAAGCTCATCGAACCGCTCGCCGGAACCTATGTGGTCATCAATGAAGTTGTGCGCGATCGAGGCACAATTACCGTCCACGCCGATGGAGAGATCGATTTTGACGAGAAGATTCACTACGAGGCGCGCGACATCGAAACTTGCGACGACCACCTCTCCGAGGAGCACGATCGTCGCGTTCAAATCTCCTATGGCATGGATGATGACAGCCCCGTGATTAACCTCTACCTGCCTTCGGGAAAGACCGCCGAAGATGTGACGATGATCGAGTATCGGCATCGCGATCTCGGCATCGAGGTCCGAGCTGAGGTGGAGTACCAGCCGTAAGGCCGCGCTTGGGCTCCACGCCCTTCAATCGCCTCGGAGCATTTTTTTCTGCTCTCGGGCCGTCGTGAGGAGCTCATCGAGCGCGAGGCCGAGCTCCTCATCCGATAAGGACGCCGTGGGGAGCTCGGCCGTAAGCACGATATCGCCGTCTTCATCGTAGGCGAACTTCGCCATATGGCGATCGCGGTTGACGCGAAGGAGCCAGCGCGAGAGCTCGAGGGAGGGGCGCCCATCGACGCGCATGAAGGGAACGATCGAAAGGATCAGCCAATCTTCGCTCAGCCGAAAATAAAAAGGGAAACTCCCCTCGGCCGTAGGATGTGTGGCATGGAGCGTTCCTTCAGCCTCCGCGGGTTCGGGATCCCATCCGCGCGCGCGGAGTTTCTCTTCAATGGCCTGAAGGGTGAGCATCGGCAAGAGTCGAGCTGAGCGGCACGGTTTTGTCAAGATGCATCGACGCGTTCGGATAAGAGGAGCGACGAGGAGCGGGTGCACCAAGCGGGCGCAAACATCGCGACTCGGTGGGCGCGCACGGGCTGCCGGGCGGACGCGCGTCCGGTGGCGGTCGCCCCCCCTTTGTAGCTCCCTTCGCTCCTGCGGGAGCCGCTACGCTCAACCCTCGGGAAGCGCGAAGATCGCCTCGCCATGGACGGCGTAGAGGAGCGCGAGGTGCATGAAGATCCGCGCGCGTCGATCCATCACGCCATCGATCTGCTCGGCGCTCAGAATCGGCGTCTCAGGAGCCGCAGAATCGGGTTCAAGGACGCGGGCGAGCGCCTCTCGGTTGAGACGCGCGAGCCGCTCGATCACCCCGCGGTCGAAACGCTCGAGTGTGTAAAGTCGATCGAGCATCAAGAGCTCATGGCGGCGCGGCGTCGGCGTATCGAAGGCGAGGTTATGATCGCGCAGATAGACCCGCGTTCCCTCGGCATTGGTTTGGAGATTGCCACCGCTCATCCGATCCCAGTTGCCGATCACGAAATCGTAGACGACGAGATTGGAAAGATCGCGGAGAAGCGGCGGTGAAAATTCGCTGTTGGGCGGAGCGCCGATTCGGAGGGCCGCGAGCCATCGCTCGCGCACCTCGGGGCGGTCGAGGCGCGATGGAGTGAGATCGGGAACCCAATCGATGGCGGCGCCTAGGACGTCTCCGCTAGGAAGCGGCCTAAGGCGTGAGCGCTCTTTTCGATGCCGCTCTTCGAAGCGCGAATCCATCAGGCGATCGAGTCGGTGGAGCGGCTCGCGGCGAAGCGCAACGGGCGGGATGTTGTCGAGCGTAAGCGCCGCGCCAATGCGATACGCCGCAAGCTCGGCGAGGTGGCCGACGGGGCGATAGCGCTGGGCCGGCCGAAAGGCGATGCGCTCGCCGTCCTCGAGCTGCAGTCGGTACACGAGGCTCGTCGTACCGACTGGTCGGAATGAGCGTGCGCTCAGCTCGAGTTTTTCGTTGAAGCGTCGAAGATCGAAGAGCGCTCGCGGCGCATCCGCCGACGCCTCGAAGAGAAGGCTGAGCCCGAAACAGACGGCCAGGAGAGAGACGATCCGCATCGCGACGCGATCTATAGATCGCGCGGTCCAAGATTCGAAAAAATCGCGCTTAAAGGCGGACGCCCCCGGGTGCGCTCATGGCTCGCTGGGGGCGTCTCGAAGCGCTCCACTCAAGGAGCTTCTGTGGGCTCGGTTCGAACTCAGGAGGTGCGGATTCCGCTGAAAAGGTTCCGAGCGATGACCATGCGCTGGATCTGCGAGGTGCCCTCGTAGATCTGAAGAATCTTGGCGTCACGCATCAGCTTTTCGACCGGATACTCGGTGATGTAGCCGTTTCCACCGAAAACCTGCACTGCATCGATCGCCGATTGCATGGCGGCGTCAGCGCCGAAGGCCTTCGACATGCTGGCGACGAGACTGTTCCGCCCACCCTGGTCGATCTGGTAGGCGGCCTTGAGCACCATCAGCCGGGTCGCCTCGTAGCGAATTCCCATATCCGCGATCATCTGCTGCACCATCTGATGCTGCGCGATGGGCACGCCGAAGGTCTTCCGCTCGAGCGCGTAGGCGATCGACTCTTCGAGCGCGCGCCGCATCAGGCCGCATGCGCCTGCGCCGATGTCCGGGCGGGTGCGATCGAAGGTCTGCATCGCCACTTTGAACCCCTCGCCCGGAGGCGCGAGCATCGCCGAGCTCGGAACGCGAACCTCGTCGAAGTTGATGGTGGCCGTATCGCTCGCGCGCTGACCGAGCTTATCCTCGGCCTTGCCGACGCTCACGCCGGCAAGATCGCGATCGACAATGAAGGCCGCGATGCCCTTATGGCGAAGCGCCGGGTCGACGGTCGCAAAGACGACGTACCAGCTCGCCCAGGAGCCGTTTGTGATGAAGCATTTCTGCCCGGTGATGATCCAATCGTCACCATCCTGCACGCAGCGCGTCTGGATGCCCGCGGCGTCGGAACCCGCGCCCGGCTCGGTCAGCGCATAGGCCGCATAGTTCGGCTCCTTCACGAGGCTTCCGAGATATTTTTGCTTCTGCTCCTCGTTACCCGCGACGAGGATGGGCGTCGCAGCCAGGGCGTTCGCCGTGATGCTCGTCTGGATGCCCGTGCATCCATAGCCGAGCTCTTCGACGAGGAGGACGTGCTCGACCTCGCCAAGGCCCGCGCCGCCGTAGGCCTCGGGAACGTTCGGACAAACAAATCCGAGCTCCCAAGCCTCCTTGAAGACATCGTGCGGGAACTCGTGCTTACGGTCGCACTCCGCGGCGATCGGGATGATGCGCTCCTTTGTGAAGCGTCGGGCCTCGTCGACCAGCGCCTTTTGTTCGTCGCTCAGCTCAAAATTCAACATGGTCTTTTAATCCTCTCCATCGTCGTCTTATCGTCGTCTTATCGTCTTGGCCGGAGCCCATGCCGGATGCGGCATGAGTCCGCAGAGTTTTCGTGAAGCTCAGCGCTTTCTCGCGCGCTGCTGGCGCTCTAATTCAGCTCTTACAGCCTTCGCGCCAAGTCGGAACCCGAAAGCCGTCCCGATTAGGAGGACTCCCGGGATATAGATAAAATGCGCGAGCGAGGGCAGCTCTTCAAACATCGTTCCCTCTCAGAGCGCCGCTGTCTTCGGCCGGAAGGCTTTCTTTGAGCGCGTTGAGATCGGCGTCGATGCGCTTTCCGAGCCGAGCAAGGCGAAGAAGATAGAGCATGGTCGCCGCCCAGATGGCGAGATAGGCCGCGATGAGGAGCGTGCCACCCGGGACGTCTTCGGTGACGGGCCCCGTGACGGCTTGGAAGCTCGTCGAGCGATCTTCAAGCGCAGTCCTCTCTTCATCCGGATGTTCCGCGAGAGCCGCGAGCGGCGCGAGCGCCAGCATGGCGGCGAAGAAAACGCTGAGGGATCGGAGTGCGAGGGTCTTCATGATTCATCCTTCATGAGTCGCATGAGTCGGCCTTCATAGTTCGTCCTGGAGGAGCTCGAGCTCATGGGCCCGCGCATAAAGCTCATCCACTTCTTGTCGGCGCCGTTCCAATCGGTAGCGCGTATAAATCAAAACAATCGCAAGAACGACAAGCGCGCCGATGGAGATGAGGAAGGGCGGGACCATTTCGGGCGCGAGTCCTCCACCGCCTTCGCGAATGACGGTGGGGTGGGCCCCCCGCCATTTCTCGACGCTATAGTGGACGATGAAGAGGATCGGGATGCCGAAGAGCGCCAAGGCGGAAGCAAAGAGCTTTTCGGCCTCACCGGCTTCACCAAAAGAGCGGAGGCTCAGATACGAGAGGTAGATCATCCCCGCCGCGAGGGTGGAGGTGAGGCGCGGATCCCAAGTCCAATAGACGCCCCATGCCTTCCGCGCCCATAGCGGCCCCGTGATGAGCACGAGCGCGCAAAAAAGCATCCCGACCTCGGCCGCCGCCACAGCGAGTGCGTCCGCCCATTTGGGCCGCCGTGCGAGATAGATCAGGGTCGCCGCCGCCGTGACTCCCCAGCCGAGATACATCGCGAAGGCGCTCGGCACATGGAAATAGAAGATCTTCTGCACGATCCCCATCTGCACTTCGACGGGAGCGACGAAGAAGACCATATAAAGACTCGTCAGCAGGAGCGCCGAGCTGAGGAGCCATGCGGAGAAGAAGATCATCGCGTTTAGAGACCTCGATCCGGATCGAGCGGTGCACACCGTGCGGGCGCGACACCCCAATCCATAGGGCGAAATGAATGACGAAGGAAGCGCATTTTTCATCCGAGTTCAAGGAGACCGCGCTCTTTGCGCCGCCTTCCCTCCTAAAGCGTCTCGCTGAGCTCGAGGTTTCTGAGGGCTTAACCGCTTCGACCGGAGCCAAGTCGAGCGACGCCTCGCTCCCCCGACACCTCGTGAATGAGATCGTGAAGGTGAGTGAGGCCTATACACGGGAGAGGACGGATCTTCGGCAGGCCTCGAGCTCGAGGGGCGGACTCCGCGCGCGGCTCCGCTTTTTTTTACCGCGTGATCTTCCGAAAGCGGCAAAGCCTCTTTTTGAGGCGGCCGCGAGGGGGGCTCTCCCACAACGTGATCGGCTCCGCATCCTCGATTTAGGGGCAGGGCTCGGCACCACCACCCTCTCACTCCTTCGTGTCCTTCACCTTCTCGGCGATGAGCGCCCGATCGACGTCTTGGCCATCGACCGCGATCCGGCGGCCCTCAAGATCTATCGCGAACTCCTGAGCAAGCCCATCGAAGGCTTCTCGGAGGTCACGAGCGTCCGCGTCGAAGAAGGAGATCTCGCCTTGCTTCGCGGACCGGCCGGCGGTCCACTCCTCCGGCCGTCGGAGCGCTTCGATCTTGTCCTCATCGGCCTCGCGATCAACGAATTCGGCCGGAAGGGTCATGAGGCGGATCTTCTCGCGCTTTTCATGGATTCCATCACGGGGCATCTCGTCGAAGGCGGGCTTGTCCTTATCGTGGAGCCGGCCCTTCGAAAGGAGAGCCGGGGGCTCATGAAGCTTCGGGATCTCATCGCCGAAAGCGACGCGCTCGAGATCCTCGGTCCCTGCATGCATCGCATGCCATGCCCCCTCCTTCTGCGCGAGCGCGATTGGTGCCATGATTCGCTCTCGGGCGAGCACCCTGAACCGATCCGAATGCTCGCGGCCGAGGCAGGGCTCCGTGATTCACGCCCCACGTTCTCTTGGCTCCTCCTCCGAAAGCGACCCGCGGGAGAACAAAGTACCGAAGCGCTCGGTTCGAACTCACCGCAAAGCGCGGAGATTCTGAGAGGCAGGCTCGTGAGCCATCGCCTCGCCTCCAAGGGAAAGCTCGAGGTGCAGCTCTGTGCGACGACAGGCGAGCTCATCACGCTCCGCCAACTCGATCGCCATCGCTCCTCGGAAAACGCCGTTTTCGATGAAATTGCGCGCGGCGACCGCATCGAAGCGCGAGGTGAACGGCGAAACGCTGCGCTCGTCCTCGGCAAAGACGGCGTCGTGAAACGACTCTGAATGGGGCGCGACGACACCTCGCTCGGCTCGCGTCAACTCGCGAAAAGACCTCGGGATCCAGACGCAAAGGGCAAGAGGGCGGGCAAAACCCTCGAAGCCCTGCTAGAAGAGGCAACGATGCACCTTCTCGATCGTCGTTTTCTCTTCGTCGTTGGCAAAGGCGGCGTCGGCAAATCCGCCGTCGCGACCGCGATTGCCCTCGCGGCGGCCAAAGATGGTAAGCGGACGCTCCTCGCGATTGTCGAAAGTAAGGAACGCGTGAGCTCCTTCCTCGATATCCCACCCATCGGCACCGAGATCTCAAGGCAAGTGCGCCCGAACCTCGACACCGTGCTGCTCACGCCCAAAGCGGCGCTCGAGGAGTACGGCATGATGGTGCTCAAAGTGCGCACGCTCTATAAGCTCATCTTCGAGAACCGGTTGGTGCGCTCCTTCATCGACGGCGTCCCGGGGCTTGCGGCGTGGTCGATGCTCGGAAAGGCATTCTTTCATTCGAGCCCTCCATCCGGCGAGCCCGAATACGATGTCGTCGTGGTCGATGCCCAGGCAACTGGGCACGCGCTCGAGATGCTTCGCGTTCCCCTCGTGATCCAAAAGCTCGCGCCCCCGGGGCTTCTGAGGCGGGAGGCCGACCGGGCCATCGCGCTCTTCAAAGATCCGACAGAGAGCGCCATCGTGCTTGTCGCGCTCCCAGAAGACATGCCGGCGAATGAGACGCTCGAGCTTCATGCGGCGCTGCGTGATGAGCTGCAATTCCCCGTCGGGCGGCTCGTTGTCAACCGCGTGCTTCCCGAGCTCTTTCCAGCCGAGGAACGTCCCATCTTCGAGGCGCTTCCCGGAAAGCTCGGCGAGGACTCGCCCGCGATCCACCTCGCGCGGGCGGGGCGAGCGCGTGCGCTCAGGGAAGAGGTTCAGCGGTCGAGCATCCGCATCCTCGATGCGATCCCGGCGGCCAAAATCTTCCTGAAGGATTTCATCAGCCCCGAACTCGGGCCCGCCGAGCTCGACGAGCTCAGCCTCGCTTTCGCGCGCTAAGGCGTCTTCCGCGCAGTCGACCTGGGTTCGTCAAGATCATCCCTCAGCGTGATTTGCAGCGGTGCTCTTGGTGAATCTGCGCTCGTGGGGGCGAGGGGCGTGCTGCGCTTCCGGCAGGACAAACCCCGGAGGGAGGAAACCGGCTTTCGCGTTCGCTCTGGCTGCGTGCCCCGATCTCGCGGCAAGAGGAAGCGCGTTCGTTACGTATCATCCCTGTGACAATCCCGCATCAGGGCGGGGTCAACTTGTTTCGTACGCGACACCAAGATGACAACTCGATGACGTAGGTTTCGGGCGCTCATCAATTTCATGACAGGAATCGAGACCGACGATGTCGCGGTTGAAACTTTTTCGCTCTGACCTCTCTCTCCTCCTTGTGCTTGCCGCGGTCGGTTTCGCCAGCGATGCGCGCGCCCAAACGGAGACGCCCGACGAGACACCTCCAACGGAGCCGGGTGAATCCTCCGAATCGCACGCCGAAAGTGAGTCTGCCGGAACCAAGACCCCCCGGGAGGACGCCTTGGATGCGCTGAGCGCCACGCCCCCCAAGGGCCCCTTGGATGAGGATACCGACTTAGGCGCGCAGAGCGGAGAGGAGGACGCCGACGATGCGGAAGCCTCTCAGGCAGATGAGGTCACCAAGCCCGAAGCGAACGCCGACGATGCGGACCAAGAGGAAAACAACGAAGAAAAAAAATCGAAGGCGGCGAGCTTCTTCGAGCGCTTTAAGCTGAGCGGTTATACCCAGCTTCGATACAACGGCATCCCGACGCCGCGCTCCAATCCCGATCTTATCAACCATCAGGGCGATCGCTCCATCGGCGGAGGAAATGGTTTCGCCATCCGCAGAGCACGCCTCGTCCTTGCGGCGGACCTCCACCAGCACGTCGCGTTCTATTTTCAGGTCGACGTCGTCTCCATGGCGGGAGGGACCATGCACACCCTCTCGCTTCGCGATCTTTATTTCGACCTCTATTTCGATAAGAAGCGCGAGTTTCGCGTGCGCCCCGGCCAGTCGAAGGTTCCTTTTGGTTTTGAGAACCTTCAATCGAGCAGCCAGCGGCTCGCGCTCGACCGAAACGACGCGCTCAATAGCGCCGTCAAAGATGAGCGCGATCTCGGCGTCTTCTTCTATTACACGCCACGGAAAACCCAAGCGGTCCACGCCGAGATCAAGGAAAAGAGGCTGAAGGGAACGGGCGATTACGGCCTGGTCGCGCTCGGGGTCTATAACGGCCAGACCGCAAATCAGCCCGAGCTCGACGGCAATTTTCACGTGATTGGCCGCGTCGCCTATCCCTTCCGCTTGCGCTCACAGCTCCTCGAGGTCTCGGGAGGCGCGTATTGGGGGCGGTTCACCGTCCGCACCGAGGACCAAGGCGGCACGATGTACCGGCTCGAAGACGACGATGCTTCGATCGTCGATACACGAGGCTACCTCGCTTTCATCCTCTACCCCCAGCCCTTTGGCATCCAGTTTGAGGGCAACCTCGGTAAGGGCCCCTCTCAAGGCCCCCGAGGCGAAGACGATCGCACGCTCATCCGCTCAAGACAGCTCATCGGAGGCGCGGCGCAGATCATGTATAAAATCGACGAGCCCTTCGGCACGGTCTCGATCATCCCCTTCCTCCGCGCCGCCTATTATGACGGCGGGAAGAAGAGCACGGTGAACGCCCCGCATTACCTCATCAAGGAGCTCGAGATCGGGGTGGAGTGGCAGATCATCAAGCAGATCGAGCTCACCCTCGCCTACGATATCGTCGAGCGAACCTCGGATCTTTATCCCTACGATCAGCAGAGCGGACACGTCGCGCGTGTCCAGCTCCAAGTCAACTATCCCTAAGCCGAATCAGGCGCCCGCGCTCTCGACGGGCCGATAGCGGAGGACCGGGCGACGCGCCGCCCGCGCTTCGTCGAGACGGCGGAGACGCGTCAGGTTCGGCGCGCTCTTAACCTTTTCGGGCTCAGTCTCGGCTTCTTTGGCGATCGACGCCATCACTTCGACGAAATGATCGAGGGTCTGGAGGCTCTCGGTTTCGGTAGGCTCGATCAGCATCGCGCCCTTCACAACGAGCGGGAAATACACCGTCGGTGGATGGAAACCATGATCGATGAGGCGTTTGGCGATATCGAGCGTGGTCACGCCCGTCTCGCGGAGATGCTTATCGCTGATCACCACCTCGTGCATGCAGCGGCGATCGTAGGCCACGTCCCAGATCTCGCCGAGGCGTTCTTTGAGGTAGTTCGCGTTGAGGACAGCGAGCTCGGTCGCTCGGCGGAGGCCCTCGGGGCCCATCTCGCGAATATACGCATAGGCGCGGACGAGCATCCCGAAATTGCCCTGGAAGGCGCGGACGCGGCCGACGCTCTCGGGGCGGTTTTCATCGAGATAGTAGCTGCCGTTTTCATCCACCTCGACGGTGGGTGAAGGAGCGAACGGGGCGAGGATGTCTTTATAGCCGACGGGTCCCGATCCCGGACCACCGCCGCCGTGGGGCGTCGTGAAGGTCTTGTGCAGGTTGAACTGCATCACATCGATGCCGAGATCGCCGGGGCGCGCCTTGCCCATCAGGGCGTTGAGATTGGCCCCGTCCCCGTAAACGAGCCCACCGACCGAATGCACCATCTCGGCGATTTTTTGGATATTGGTCTCAAAAAGCCCGACCGTATTCGGGTTCGTGAGCATGATGCCGGCCACATCTTCATCGATGAAGGGCGCGAGATCCTCGGTTCGAACGATCCCGTCTTCGCCGACCGGAAAGGGCACGGCGTCAAAGCCATTGAGTGCACACGAAGCGGGGTTGGTCCCGTGCGCCGTATCGGGGATGAGGATCTTCTTTGGATTGCGCCCCTTCGACTGGTGGTAAGCGCGGATCATCATGAGCCCGACGAGCTCGCCCTGCGCACCTGCCGCCGGATGAAGCGTAACGCGATCCATGCCGCAAATCGTCGCGAGCGCCTTTTCGAGCCGGTACATGAGCTCGAGGGCGCCCTGAGCTTTCGCATCGGGCGTGAGCGGATGGAGTCCCGCGAAGCCGGGAAGACGTGCCGCCCACTCGTTCACCTTCGGGTTGTATTTCATCGTGCATGAGCCGAGCGGATACATTCCCGTGTCGATCGAGAAGTTCTGCTGGCTGAGCCGCACATAATGACGGACGACTTCGGGCTCGAAGAGCTCGGGGAGTCCAGGCGCCTCATTTCGCGCGAGCGAACCGAAATGCGCCTTCGGATCCACGTCGGGCACGTCGAGCTTGGGGAGCGAGACGCCGCTCCGCGTGGGAGCCCCTTGCTCAAAGATCAAGGGGGTTTCGAGGTTCAGACCTTTTGCTGCGGAGCCTATCGTCATGTCGCGTCCTTCATAGCCGATCGGGCGATTTCCGCCAAGTGAGTCATAATCCCCCCATGACCGCTATCCTCCCCGACAAGACCGACTCCCGAAGCGAGAAGATCCTTCGGAGCTCCGCCACTGAGCTTGCCCGCGCCATCCGCCATGGTGAGCTCCGCTCCATCGAGGTTGTCAACGCGCATCTCGATCGCATCGCCGCCGTCAACCCCCAGCTCAACGCGGTTGTCTACGACCTCGCCCCGAGCGCGCGAGCCATGGCAAAGGAAGCGGACGCGGCACGAGAGCGCGGCGCCGATCTGGGTCCCCTCCATGGCGTGCCCTGCACGATCAAAGAGAGCTTCGCGATGCCGGAGACTCCGTTTACGAGCGGGCTCGTTGCACGCATCGGCATTCGGCCGAGCGAGACGGCAACCGCCGTAAAGCGCCTCGTCGACGCGGGCGCCATCCCCATGGGCAAAACGAATGTCTCCGAGCTCTGCATGTGGATGGAGGGCAACAACAAAGTCTACGGTCGGACGAACAACCCCTACGATCCGAGCCGAATCGTCGGCGGCTCCTCATCGGGAGAGGGCGCGATCATCGGCGCAGGCGGCAGCCCCTTTGGTCTCGGATCCGATATCGGCGGCTCCATCCGCATGCCCGCCTTCTTCAACGGGATCTTCGGGCATAAGCCCACGGGCGGCCTCATCCCGAATAGCGGTCAATATCCGGCCGCGGAGAATAACTCCGCGCGCTATTGCACCACGGGACCGCTCGCGCGAAACGCCGAAGACCTCGCGCTCCTCGTCGACATCATGCGCGGTCCCGACGGCATCTGCGAAGGTGCGCGTGAGATGGAGTTCGGCGATCCGTCCAAGGTCGATCTCAGCAAGCTCCGCGTCCTCCACGTGCCGGACGATGGGCGAAACCGCGTCCATGCCGAGCTCCGGACGGCTCAAAACGAGGTCGCGCGCGCGCTCGAGTCCCTAGGCGCTCAGGTCATCGAGAAACGCTTTCCGAAGCTCGAACGCTCCTTTGAGATTTGGGCCGCCATGCTCGCTGCCGATGGGGGCACCACATTCCGTGAGCTGATGGGCGAGGGCAAAGACGGTGGGTTCAAGCTTCTCCCTGAGCTCTTCCGCTATTTCCTCGGAGTCAGCGATCATACGCTCCCTGCCGTGATTCTCGCCGCACTCGAGCAGGTTGGAGAATCGATGGAAGAAAAGCAGCGTGAACTCGTCGAGCTTGGCCTCGAGCTCCGAAGAGAGCTTAGCGAGGAGCTCGGCGAGGACGGGATCATGCTCTACCCCTCGCATCCCGTTCCCGCGCCGAAGCATGGCGTCCCGCTCCTCTTTCCCTTCCGCTGGGTCTATACGGGCATCCTCAACATGATGGAGATCCCGGCGACGCAAGTGCCGCTCGGCCTCTCGAAAAAGGGCCTCCCCCTCGGCGTCCAAGTCGCCGCCAACCATGAGCGCGATCACCTCACCATCGCCGCAGCGCTCTTCCTCGAGAAGCGCTTCGGAGGATGGCGACCGCCGCCGGGGTCCTAAGCCTCAGGCGAATCGTTCGCGAAGCTTCCTCAGCGTGGCGTCGAGCTCTTTTCGCCCGACGCTCACGCGCGTGGGCATGCCTCCGTCGAAGCCGAGAATTTCGAGGAGATCGACTCCGCTATCGAAGCGCGCCGCCACCGTGACGGTCGTCTCATCGTAAACAAGGGCAACCTTCGCGCGCTCTTGGCCGATGAGGAGAAGCATCGTCTTATCGTAGAATCCGCCGCGCTCGGTCGCATCACAGATGGCAAGCTCTCCTTCATAATCGTAGCGTTCTGCGATACGGAGCGTCTCGGCCTCGTGGCGCTCCATCTCGCGGCCGGCTTCAATGAAGGGATCTAGCATCCCCTTATCGCGCACTCCTTCGACGAGCGTCCGGATGAGGAGCCCTCTCAGTCCATCGTCGCGTGGGCGGCCACGTAGGGCGCGATCGAAGAGGAGACCAAGCTCGCTCGGTTTGCCGAGACGCGTGTCGATGGCGCGCGCGTCGGCGTCCGCGCCGGGATAAGGCTCGATGCCTCCGCGGATCCATTTGGCGGCCGCGCAGAGCCCATCGAAATCCCCATGGCAGCAGATCGTCTCATAAGGGCCGACCTCGCGCACGAGCTCCTCGGTGATGAGCTCGGGACAGGCGGGGGCTTCGGCCTTGGTCTTGAGCAAGAAGCGCGGATCGTCCGCGTATTCCCGATGCTTTTCGTGATCGTGATGATCGACCCATTTCACGAGGCGATCGCCAAGCCCCTCAAGAAAGGGCAGCGTGACCTTCTCAAAGCTCGCACCGCCGGCTGTGGAAGCGAAGGCGATATCGAGAACCACGACGCGACCCGGGAGCGTATGTGCGCGCGGCAGCTTTCGGGGCGTGCCGTAGACGAGGTGGGGGTAAGGTCGTTGGCTCATTCAGTGTGGTCGTTAAAGGATCGAAGGCCGAGGGCCGAGCGGTAAGTGCACCCTGGGGAACAAGGCTCCATCGCATGGTGAACACTTGAATTCATGCGGCCCCTTCCGATGCTGAACAGAACACTCTAGCAGCGTTCGAGCCGCGAGGCATGAGCTCGGCGTCGTAAAACTTGGGAGCGCTCCGCGAATCCGCGCTTAGCCGATGAGTTTTCGTAGCTCGGGCGCGATCGAGCCTCCGCCCGCGGGATCGATCTCCGGGCGCAGGATGCGCAAACTTTCACGCGTCTTGAGGAAATCTTCGGTCTCGAACGAAGGCAGGCGCATGCGCTCGAGCCGTTTGAAGAAGGTCTCGCGGATCGCATAGCGGATGAGGGGGTCGATCCTTTCGTCGATGGCCTCCCCGCGCATCCTGAGATAGAGCCGAAGCTTTTCGAATGTGAGCGCCTCGAGAAGCGCGACAGCGAGCGCGAGCGGCTTGAGCTGCACGTCCACGCCGATGATCCCGAAGCGTGCCGCCGTGCCAGATAGAGAGGGGATCGCGACCGGAAAAAACCGGCCGAGATCGAGGAGCTCACTTGTTCCGCCGAGGCCGATGAGACGAATCGCCTCACGAAAGCGCGCGATGGGAGCTTCCGGTGCGGCCTTCACGTTTGGGTACTCGCGATCGAGGGAGAGGAGGTGGACGCTTTCGCTCGTCGCAAGTGGGATGAGCTTTCGCTCTTTGGTGGGATCGGAGCGATCGATGGGCGCACCCTCGGCGAGCAGCGTGAGTGGATCGAGTGAGAGGAGCTCGCCTGAGCTCAAAACGCTCGGCGCGTCTCGAAGGTACTCGGGGGCGTGGAGCGCAAGGCGATAGGCGGCATGATGCACTCCGCGAATCAGCGCCCTCGCATCGCCCGAAAAATAAAACGCTTCAGCGAAGGCTGCGCGCGCACCCGGCATCGAAAAAAGCGAAACTTTGAGCTTGGGCGCTCCGTCGAAGCGGCGCTCGCGAAGGAGCTTCCGAAGGTGAACAAGCATCGGCTCGTCGCCCTCGGCCTTCATGAGAAGCTCATGCATATTGCGGAGGGCGAGCGACGACAGAGCGCGTCCCGTGAGCGAGCC
>JAAZAH010000378.1 GCA_012514415.1 Sandaracinaceae bacterium | reverse complement strand
TTCCAGGGGCGCCGCCGCAGCCGCCGGAGCCGCCGCCGCCACCGCCGCCGCCGTTGCCGCCGCGGCAGATGGTGGCACAGTCCCCGCCGCCGCCGCCGCCGCCGCCGGAGCCTCCGACACCGTTTTCGCCGTGCGTGCCGTTGGAAAGCCCAGCGGTGCCGCTCCACACGCCACCCGCACTTACCGAGCCTCGGAGCGTCGGTAGGCTCGCCGGTTCTCCATTCGGGGTGGTTGCTGGGCTGCAGCTCTGTCCGGTTCCCCCAGAGCTCGAGTCTGGCCCACCGCACGAACGCGCACCTGCGCCCGCGCTGCCCACGTTACAGGCGACGCCATCCGGCGCTGCCCCCGCGGTCGGCTCGGTCCGAGCCCCGCATACGGCGGCGTTCCCGTCATAGCCGCCATCGCCGCCCTTCCCGCCTCGTGTGCTGCGGCCGGTGGGACAAGACACGTACCCGCCGTCGCCTCCTCCGGCCCGACTTCCGCGTGAAACGTTATTCCCGTGCGTCCCGGCCTTCCCGCTCGCGCCGCCCGCGCCCGTCGCCCCGGCTGCGCCCGCCGTTCCGTCGGAGGCATTTCCCGCGTGGACTTGGAGGTTCCGGAGTTCAACGTGCGTCGAGTTCACAACGCGAACGCCGTAAACCGAGCCTCCAGCAACGCTGCTCGGCATATTGCCCGTCTCGACGACGAAATGATCGAAGACGGTTCGCTTGCTGATGCCATCCGCGACGACCGCTTCGATTCGGCTATTGATGACGTTGGTCGCACGAACCCGCGTGACGTTATTCGACGCACGCGGCCAAGGTCGGTCGAGCGTACGTGCATAGCCACCGTGAACATGAACGCCTTCCTCGAGGTAGACGCGCTCGTTGTACGTCCCCGCCGCGACCGCGACATAATAGTCCACTCCGAGGAAGTCCGAACGCCCCTTCGCAACCTGAATGCCTCGACCGATCGTGGCAAAGGGAAGTTGGTAAGAACCCTCTCCGTATTCATCGCTCCCATTGGTGGCCACGAAAATCGTTCGCGAAAGATCTCCGTCGAAGCCGTCACAGTTCGAATCCGTGTAGAGATCGTCGGGTTCGTCGGGATCGTTTCGCGTGTCGTGATGAGCGCACGTCATGCTGCACTCATCCGGCGAGCCGCTCACGACGGTGTCGATCGTGCACGCGTCGTTATCATCGCACGTCGTATGGCCATAGCCCGGATCGTACGAATAGGGCGCGCAGCGCGCGGTACAGACCTCATGCGAGCCGATGAGGTTGAAGCGAGTGCAGGCGTTGTCCGCGACACAGTCGTCGACGCTCTTCGGGCACGGAGTCGGCGAGCCGGGGCCGTCGTCACAGTACTCGCCGTATTCCGGCTGGACTTCGCCGTCATGACAGGCGGCGCCACAGTTCTCTACGTTCTCATGCTCGCATTGGATCGAGGTGCATGTCGAGGGATCGCCGCTTCGAATCGTGTCGATCGTGCAGGGGTTACCATCATCGCAATGAGTGATTTCGTAGCCGCTGATGGTTTTATGGTCACATTGAATCGAGCACGTCTCGGGGCTGTGCGCGAGAACGATGTCTTCGGTGCAAGGATCGCCATCGTCGCAGGTGTCGTAGCCGTAGCCCTCCTTGCGCTCGCTGTTCACGCAGACCGCGTTGCACTGCGACGCGCTACCAAGGAGAAGATCGTCGGTGCACGGATCACCATCGTCGCAGTCGTCCACCGATTGCGGGCAGGTGGTCGGTGAGTCGGGACCGTCGTCGCAGGTCTCCTCGTCCTCATCGACGATTCCATCGCCGCACACCGCCGGACAATCCTGCGGAAGATGCGTGCACTCGATATCGCAAGAATCCGGATCACCCGCCAGGATGTCTTGAGTGCATGGATCCCCATCGTCGCAATGCCCGACACCGTACTGATCGCGGGCGTCGACAAAATCGCAGACCACATTGCAGGCTTTCGGCGAACCCGCGACGATCTTCCCCATGACGCAGGCGTCTTCGCTCGAGCGCACGCCTTCACAAGCGCACTCATTTCCGGGAGCCGTATCGTCACAGAGCTCTCCCGGATCGAGCTGACCGTTGCCGCAGCCGGGCGGCACGGGCTCATCGGGATCTCCATCTTTCGGGGGCGCGACCGAGGCGTCCTCGAGATCGTGCTCGATCGGCAGGCCCACGGCGCACGCCCCAAAGACGAACGTTAGAGCGACGAGCAGAAACGCTCGCCAACAAAAGACAGAATGAGGCGTCATCAGAACCGGGACCTCTCGCGTTGAAAGAGTGAGCGACGATACACCCTGGCTCTCGCACTCGTCTAGTACCGTTGGACTATTTTTATCTTAGCTTAGGGTCTAACGTGTGACCAAAGCGGGATGCGGATCTCGCTGCACAATCCGCATCGTTTCTCGGGCCGACTGGACTTCTCTCCCACCACAGGTCACATTATGGGGGAAGGGGCTCGAAATGAGGTTTGAGCCTCGCCTCCGAATCGGCGTCCAATCCCCTCTCCGCTTGACTCTCCGCGGTCGCGCTGCTACTTACGCGCGCCGTCGAGGTCGTCTTCTCCCTTGCCAAAAAAGCGGGATTGGACCCAATACGCCGGAGGATAGTTTCGGGCCTCTGGGCCTCGGCGACCGGAGTGTGAATAAGCGATGAGCTTGCTTTCGACAGTCCTTCTCTCGGAAGGATCGATGATCGACCTCGACGGAACGGTTCTGTTCCAGCTCGGGCTCTTCTTCGTTGCGTATATCTTCCTCTATTTCCTCGTCTTCCGACCGATGATCGCATTGATCACCGCGCGCGAAGAGGCGATCGACGGAGCCAAAGAGGAAGCCGCTAGACTCGTCAGCCAGGCGGAAGGTCTCGATTCCGAGTTTGACGAAAAGCTCGAGGCCATCCGCGTCGAGGCGACGGCGGAGCGCGAAAACCTCCGTAAGTCCGGGCTCGCACGTGAGGCCGAGATCCTCGAAGCCGCTCGGCAGGCCACCGAGGCCGAGCTTGCGAAAGCGGAGAAGGAACTCGCAGCCGAGGCCGCGCGCATCCGCGCCGATCTCGCGAAGACCACCCCCATCATCGCGCAGGAGATCGCCTCGCGCCTACTCGGAAGGAAGGTCGCTTGATGAAACGCGCCGCCCTCCTCACCCCGCTCTTCACCGCCTTCGGCGTCCTCAGTCACCCGGCCTTTGCGCGTGCCGAGGCTGCCGACGCCTTCACCATCAACGATCTCCTCTCCAACGTTCAGTTTTGGGGATCGGTCGTCAACTCTGCCCTCCTCATCGGTCTTGCTTGGTGGTTCACCCGTAAGAAGATCGCCCAAGCCATGCAGGAGCGACGCGCCGCCATCGCGGATCAGCTCGAGGAAGCGAAGAAGATCCACGAAGCGGCCGAAAAGCGGCATCAGGAATATCAAGAACGCCTTGCCCACCTTGATAAGGAACTCGCGGAGCTCAAGGCAAGCATCCTTCGCACGGGCGAGAGCGAGCGCGATCGCATCATCAAAGAGGCCGAGGAGAAGGCCGAACGGATGCGCGGCGAGACGCGCGGCATGATTGAGAGCCGCCTTCGCCAGCTTGAGAAAGATCTCCACGAAGAGGCGATCAAGATGGCCATCGACGCGGCTCGCGCCGAGCTCGAGTCGAAGACGACGGCCGACGATCAGACCCGCCTTGCCAAAGAATACCTCGCTGCAGTCAACGATCTTGGAGCCACGTTGAAGAAAGAGGCACGCTCATGAGCACCTCCGCCATCGGGCGCCGCTACGCCAACGCCCTCCTTGAGCTCGCAAACGAGAAGAAGCTCACGCCGCGCGTCCAGAAGGATCTGAACTCCTTCGCCGAGACCTGGAAGGCGAACGCCGAGCTCCGCGCGGTCTTCGAAAACCCGAAGATCAGCCTCGAGGCGCAAAAGAAGGTCCTCACGGCCGTCCTCGATCGCCTCGCCGCCTCGCCGCTCACGAAAAATACGTTGAAGCTCCTCGTCGATCGCGGACGCCTCGCTGAGATCGTCGCGATCGCGGCCTCCTTCGATGAGCTCGCGAGCCTTGAGGCTGGAACCGTCACCGCTGAGGTCACCTCCGCGACCGCGCTCCCCGAGCCCTATTATGCGCAGCTCAAGGCCGCGCTCGAGGCATCGACCGGCAAAAAGGTCATCCTCGTCAAAAAGCAGGATCCCTCGCTCATCGCGGGGATCGTCACCCGCGTCGGCGATCAGGTGATCGACGGCAGCGTCCGCACCCGACTCAACGAGCTCCGCGAGGGGCTCCTCTCCAACTAACCCTCAGCCGACCCCAATCCGGCTGAATCCGCAGCCATAAACGGATTCATCAAGGTAGCCATCATGCAGCTTCGCGCCGAAGAGATCTCCAACATCATCAAGCAGCAGATCGAGAACTACGAGAAGACGGTCGACGTCATGGAAACCGGGACCGTCCTCACGGTCGGTGACGGTATTGCGCGCGTCCATGGGCTCAGCAACGCCATGGCGGGCGAGCTCGTCGAGTTCCCCGGCGGCGTCGTGGGCATGGTCCTCAACCTCGAGGAGGACAATGTCGGCTGCGCGCTCTTCGGCTCCGATCGCGGCATCAAAGAAGGCGATACGGTCAAGCGGACGGGCCGCATCGTCGAGGTCCCCGTCGGCCCCGCGTTTCTCGGCCGCGTCGTGAACGCGCTCGGCCAGCCCATCGACGGCAAGGGTCCGATCGAGACGAAGTTTAGCCGCCGCGTCGAGCTCAAAGCGCCCGGCATCATGGCGCGTCAGCCAGTCAAGGAGCCGCTCCAGACGGGGATCAAGGCCATCGACTCGATGATTCCGATCGGCCGCGGTCAGCGGGAGCTCATCATCGGCGACCGTCAGACGGGTAAGACCGCCGTCGCCATCGATACGATCATCAACCAGAAGGGTCAGAACGTTCATTGCTTCTACGTCGCCATCGGCCAGAAGCAGTCCACCGTCGCCCAGGTCGTCGAGAAGCTCCGCGAATATGGCGCGCTCGAGTACACGACGATCGTCGTCGCCTCCGCCTCGGAGCCCGCTCCCCTCCAGTTCATCGCGCCCTACACCGGCTGCACGATGGGCGAGTACTTCCGCGATAACGGCGGCCACGCTCTTGTCGTCTACGACGACCTCTCGAAGCAGGCCGTCGCCTATCGTCAGCTCTCGCTCCTTCTTCGTCGCCCGCCGGGCCGTGAGGCATATCCGGGTGATGTCTTCTACCTCCACAGCCGTCTCCTTGAGCGCGCTGCCAAGATGGCCGAAGAGTGGGTCGTCGTGAAGGAGGGCGAGGAGCCGAAGCGCGGCGCTGGCGTCAAGATCTACCTCGGAGAGGATGCGCGTAAAGAGGCCGAGGCCGCGGCCAAGGAAAAGGGCGCGGGCTTTGTCGCCAAGCAGCTTCCCGACTCGGGCGGCTCGCTCACGGCCCTGCCGATCATTGAGACGCAGGCCGGTGACGTCTCGGCCTACATTCCGACGAACGTCATCTCGATTACGGACGGCCAGATCTTCCTCGAGTCGGACCTCTTCCACTCGGGTGTTCGCCCCGCGATTAACGTGGGCATCTCGGTCTCTCGTGTCGGTGGTAACGCGCAGATCAAGGGCATGAAGCAGGTTGCGGGTACGCTCCGCCTCGAGCTCGCCCAGTTCCGCGCCATGGAGGCCTTCGCGCAGTTCGCCTCCGATCTCGACGCGGCGACGCAGCAGCAGCTCTCGCGCGGTCAGCGCCTCGTCGAGGTGCTCAAGCAGGGTCAATACGCCCCGCTCAAGGTCGAAGAGCAGATCGTGCAGATCTACGCCGGCACTCATGGCTACCTCGACGCAATCCCCGCCGACGCCGTGACGCGTTTCTCGGCCGAGCTCCTCGCCTACATCCGCTCCAACAAGCCCGAGATTCTGAGCGGCATCGTCGAGAAAAAGCAGATCGACGGTGAGATCGAGAGCGCCCTCGAGTCCGTCCTCAAGAGCTTCAGCGCTTCGTTCGACGCGAAAGCCGCGAGCTGATCGGGAGGTTAGGAGTCCACGATGGCGAACCTCAAGCAAATCCGCACGCGTATCGGTAGCGTGAAGAGCACGCAAAAGATCACGCGTGCGATGAAGCTCGTCGCCGCCGCGCGGCTCCGACGGGCGCAAGAAAACATTACGAAGCTGCGTCCCTATGCCATCAAGACGATGGACGTGATCAGCAGCGTCGCGGCGAGGATCCCCGAGGGCGAAGCGCCGCATCCCCTTCTCGCGAAGAAGGATGAAATCGAGTCGGTCCTCCTCGTTGTGCTCACCTCGGACCGCGGTCTTGCAGGCGCCTTCAACGCCAACATCGAAAAGGCGGCGTATAAGCGCTGGAAGGAGCTCGAGGCCGAGGGGAAGCGGGTTGAATTCGCCGTCATCGGCCGCAAGGGGAAGGAATTCCTCGAGCGCCGCGGCGCGAAGATCGCGCGAGACATCACCGGTGTCTTCGAGAATCCGACGCTCGAGAAGGCGGGAGAGATCGCACGGAGCATCGCCGATGCCTATGTCTCGCCCGAGACCGGCGAAAAGCTCGACGCTTGCTATCTCATCTACAATGAGTTCAAGAGCGCGATCTCTCAGCAGGTCGTCGTCGAGCCCCTCCTCCCGATCGTGCCGAAGGAGCTCGACGAGGGCGATGTCGCCGAGTTCCTCTACGAGCCCGGCGAAGTCGAGCTTCTCAACACCCTCCTTCCGCTCTATCTCGAGGTCGAGATTTACCGCGCTGTCCTTGAATCTGTCGCCTCGGAGCATGGCGCACGGATGACGGCGATGGACGCTGCGACCAATAACGCTTCGGAGATGATCGAGAAGCTCACACTCGCGTACAACCGCGCGCGCCAGGCGGCGATCACAACCGAGCTCACTGAGATCATCAGCGGCGCTGAGGCCCTGCACGGCTGACCTCTGCTTGCAGGAAAACGGAGCCGCGCTTAGAGTTAAGAGGCGCGGCTTTTTTTAATGAGGTTCACCCAATGCTAAGCGAAGACGAGCTCTCTCGATGGCGCATCATGCTCGCTCAAGTCGAGCGTTTCGCCGCGCGTGAAAACTACATCGACGCCGTGGCGCGCGCGCGGATCCTCGTCGGCCTCTGCCGTCAAGCCGCTGAGAAGGCGCCGGACGATCCTCGCGTGGCGGGCCTTCTCGCCACGGCGTCGGCTCGCCTCGAGCAGCTCGAGGCCGAATTCTTGGAGAGGAATCGCGCGATCAGGGAAAGAAGGCTCAGCGGGCTTCGGGAAAACGTGGAGAGCTGAGGATGGCGGAAGCCCCCGGATCGACATGCTCCGATCTCAGCTCTTTTCACGATGAGCCGATGGAAGGGACGGCGCCCGAAAAGCTCGAGCTCACCGTCTTTCTCCCGCACCCCGGCCCTTGGCCTCACGATCCGATTGACGCCGAGGGGCTCGGAGGAAGCGGCGGCCCCCTGGATACGCTTCTCAAGCGTTTTGGTGCGCGCCTCCAGCTGATCCGCCGCCCGGCCGCAGAAGTCTCCCTTCTCTTCATCGCCCGCACGCGGCGCGATCTTTACGACGTCCACGCCTTTCCGGCGCCCCCGCTCAACGATCTTTCGGCGCTCGAAGCCCTCCTCAAAGCGCCAGAGCGCGGCAAGCGCGTCGAGGAGCCGCTCCATTTTGTCTGCACGCATGGAAGGCGCGACGTCTGCTGTAGCCGCCTCGGTATGCCTGTTTTTCAAGCACTTCGAGAGGTCGCCGGCGAGCGTGTCTTCCAGACGAGCCATCTCGGAGGCCATCGGTTCGCCCCGCTTATCCTCACGCTTCCGCTTGGCGCCTCTTTTGGGCGTGTCACCGCAGCAGAAGCCGCTGCACTCGACGAGGCCGCCAGACGAGGCGAACTCTATAGCGTCGAGAAGCTCCGCGGAATCCATCCTTACACGGCCGAAGAGCAGATCGCGCTACGCCGCGCGCTCCTCTCGGGCGCGGATTTTAAAGATTTTTCGGTTGTCCAAGAAGACGAGCTCATCACCGTCCAAAGCTCCGGCATCACCCGACGCTATCGCATCCGGCGCCAGCCGGGCGAGCTTCGCATGGTGAGCTGCGGCGCGGCCCCCTCACGCATCACGCGTTTCATTGTCGATGAGCTCCAGCACGAATGAGGAAGATGTGAGTAGATCGATTCGGATCGGCATGATCGGCTTTGGAGTCGTCGGCCAAGGGCTCATGCGACTGCTCAGCGAGCGCGGCGAAGAGATGGAGGCGCGCCTCGGTGGGAAGCTGGAGATTGTGAAGATCGCCGTCCGCGACACGAGCCGAAAGCGCGAAGCGAGCGTCGACCCAGGAATCCTCACGGATTCGATCGATGAAATCCTCGACGATCCCAGCATTCAGATCGTCGTCGAGCTCGCGGGCGGCGTCGACGAACCGGCGGCGTGGATGCGGCGAGCGCTCGAGAGCGGAAAGCATATCGTCACGGCGAATAAAGCCGTGATCGCCGAAAAGGGTGAGGAGCTTATCGCGCTCGCAGAAGAGAAGCATCGCTTCCTCCTTTTCGAAGCGGCCGTCGCGGGCGGCATTCCCATCCTTCGTGTCCTTCGAGAGGCCCTCACCGGGGATCGCATCGTCCGGCTCCACGGCATCGTGAACGGCACGAGCAACTACATCCTCTCGCGCATGGCGAGCGCGAACCTCGCGTTTGAGCCGGCGCTTCGCGAAGCTCAACTTAAGGGCTTTGCCGAGGCCGATCCCTCGCTTGATATCAATGGCGGAGACGCATGCCATAAACTCGCCATTCTCGCGCGCCTTGCCTTCCTCGCCGATATCGAGCCGAGCGCCATCCCCACACAAGGCATCGATATCGTGAGCGCGCGCGATATGGAGTTCGCGCTCGACTTTGGCTATGTGATCAAACCCCTCGCGATTGGGGCGCGGCTCAACGGAGCGCTCGACCTCCGCGTTCACCCCGCGCTCGTTCCCGTCGATTCTCACCTCGCGCATATCCACGGCGCAACGAATGCGATCTACTTGGAAGGGGAGCACCTGGGCCCCGTGATGTTCAGCGGCGAAGGTGCAGGAGCCTACCCCACAGCGGTCAGCGTCGCCGGCGATCTCTTCGAGGTTGCGCGCGCCATCTTGAGCGGCAGCGACGACCGTGCCACCCCGCCCTATGGCGTCCCGCTCCGCGCCCTGAAAAAGCTTCCTCAACTCCCGGCCGAAGAGCTGAAGACGCCCTTTTATCTCCGGCTTACTGTCGAAGATGATGCCGGCGTCCTCGCGGATGTGGCCTCGGCCCTCGCCCGCCATCGCGTCTCGATCGAAACCATCCTTCAGACAGTCGACGATGAGGAAGGAATTGCGACGATCGTCCTCCTTACGCACGAAGCGTTCGAGCACGCCGTTGGCGCTGCCGTCAGTGAGCTCTCCCGGCACAGCGCGCTCCGTGAGCAGCCTGTACTTTTGAGGATCGTGCGATGAGCACCGAAGAGCCCCGCTATCCCTTCGTCCATGTGCGCGCGAATCGCGAGGAAGAAGAGCTTCTTTCGTATGAACTCTTCGAGCTTGGCGCGCTTGGCGTCGAGATCCGCGATCAGACCACGCTCCTCAAGACCGAGCTCGGCGAGCTCACCCTGATTGCAAGCTTCGCCGACGTCGAGAGCGCAGAGGCTGCGGTGGATGCGCTGGGATCCGATCGCGCCCACCTCAGCTTCGTGATCGGCGACGATTTCCTCGATGAATGGAAGCGCTTCTTTAAACCCACGCGGATCGGTGAGCGCATCGTGATCCGCCCCTCCTGGGAATGCTTCGATCCCGAGCCAAGCGATCTCGTCCTTGTGATCGATCCGGGCCGAGCGTTTGGGACGGGTCTTCACGAATCGACGCGCCTTGTAATTCGCTGCCTCGAAAAACTCGACCTCGACGGCATCAAATTGCTCGATCTTGGAACGGGGAGCGGCGTGCTCTCGATCGCCGCGCTCCTCCTCGGCGCGCGATGTGCCGTAGCAAATGACATCGATCCGGATGCGATCGAGGTGGCACTCGAAAACGCCGCGTCCAATGGCGTGGCCGATCGTTTCGAAGGGTACGTCCAGGAAAAGCCCGAATTTAAAGAGCGCTTTCCCCTCGTCCTCGCGAATATCGAATCGCGCGTGCTCATCCCCCTCGCACAAGAGATCGCATCGACCGTCGCTGAGGGCGGAACGTTGATTCTAAGCGGGCTGCTTCGGGATGAGGCCGAGAAGATCGAAGCTGCATATCCGGATTTTGAACGCGTCGCCATCGAGCAAGAAAAAGATTGGATCGCGCTCGTCTTCAAACGAAGGGCGTCGGCATCGTAGAATGTGAAAACGCGTCGCGCTTCGACCGAACGCACAGCTAAGAAACGATGAGGCTGGGAGGAAGGTGAGTGAGAAGACCAAAGAGCTTGCCACGCGGGACGATCGAGCGCGGACGGTTTGGAGGCGACAATGAGGCGCCTTCCCATCTCGGAGATCCCCGCCGAGGGCGAGCGAAGGCGGCTCGATCGCGAAAGCGC
>JAAZAH010000044.1 GCA_012514415.1 Sandaracinaceae bacterium | reverse complement strand
TTTTCCAGTGACCGCAGCCGCGGCGGCCATCAGCGGCGAGGCGAGGAAGGTGCGTCCTCCCTTGCCCTGGCGTCCCTCGAAGTTTCGGTTCGAGGTGCTGACGGCGTATTGACCCGGCTCGAGATTATCGCCGTTCATCGCGATGCACATCGAGCAGCCCGGCTCGCGCCATTCAGCGCCCGCCTCGATGAAGATCTTATCAAGCCCCTCGGCCTCGGCCTGCTTCTTGATGTCGTGCGATCCGGGGACGATGAGCGCACGCATCCCATCGGCGACCTTTCGGCCCGCGAAGATCGACGCCGCAGCGCGAAGATCCGGGAGGCGCGAGTTGGTGCAGGAGCCGATGAAGACAACATCGACCTTCTGTCCCTCGAGCTTCGTGCCGCCCTCGAGACCCATATAGTCGAGTGCCTTTTGATGCGCGGCGCGCGCGGGTGCGTCTTCGATCTCATCGGCCGAGGGAATGGTCTGGCTGACGCCGATACCCATTCCGGGGTTCGTGCCGTAGGTGATCATCGGCTCAAGCTTGCTCGCGTCGATGACGACGGTGCGATCGTAGGTCGCGCCCTCGTCCGTGCGGAGCTCCTTCCAGCGCGCGACGGCGCGATCCCAATCTTCGCCCTTCGGCGCGAATTCACGGCCCTCGATATAATCAAAGGTCTTCTGGTCGGGAGCGATCATGCCGGCGCGTGCGCCCGCCTCGATCGACATATTGCAGACCGTCATGCGGCCTTCCATATCGAGATCGCGGATGGCCTGGCCGGTATATTCGATGACGTAGCCCGTGGCGCCGCCGGTGCCGATCTTCGCGCAGAGGGCGAGGATGATATCCTTGGCCGTCACGCACTTTCCGAGCACGCCATCGACGCGGACCTCCATGGTCTTCGGCTTTCTCTGGAGCAGGCATTGCGTCGCGAGGACATGCTCGACCTCGCTCGTGCCGATGCCGAAAGCGAGTGCGCCGAAGGCGCCATGCGTCGAGGTATGGCTATCTCCGCAGACGATCGTTTTGCCAGGCTGGGTGAGCCCGCGCTCGGGACCGACGACGTGCACGATGCCATTTTTCGGATCGCCGAGCGGATAGCAGGTGATCCCGAACTCCTCGCAGTTCTCGACGAGCTGTTTGAGCTGCGCCTTCGCCTGATCGTCGATGATCTCGAGGCGCTTCGGATCGGTCGGCGTCGAGTGATCCATTGTCGCGATGGTGCGATCGGGGCGCCGAACTTTGAGGCCGCGCTCACGAAGACCTGTGAAGGCCTGCGGCGAGGTCACCTCGTGGATGAGGTGAAGGTCGATGTAGAGGACGGCCGGATTGCCCTCCTCCTGGGTGACGACGTGCGATTCCCAGACTTTTTCGAAGAGTGTTTTGGGCTTGCTCATGCTTCGACTCCAAGGGCCGCGGCGGGGCGATCGCTCGCTGAGAGCAACCGGTTGAGGGCGGCGAGATAGGCCTTCGCGCTGGCGACGATGATATCCGTCTCAGCGCCGTGCCCGTGATAAACAGGGGCACGTGCGGACTCTCCGTGTTGGGGGTTGATCCGCTGCTGAACCGAAGCGGGGCTTTGCTCCGGCTGGATGCGAACGCTTACCTCACCCAGCGCGTCGATGCCACGTGTCACCGAGCTTACGGAGTATTCGAGGAGCGTGCAGGGGAGGCCGACGATCCCATCGATGGCCTTGAAGACCGCGTCGACGGGGCCCGTGCCGACGTTCACACCGAGATGCGTCTCGCCCGAATCATCGACGATCCGGACTGTCGCCGTCGGCAGACCCATGCTCCCGCAGACGACCTGAAGATCGACGAGACGGAAATGCTCCTTCGGCTCGGTGAGGCCATCCTTGAAGAGCGCGATGAGATCGGCGTCCGTGATGACCTTCTTTTTATCGGCGAGATCTTTGAAGCGCTCGAAGGCCGTCGCGAGGGCTTCGCCCTCGAGCGTATAGCCGAGCTCGGCGAGGCGATTTTGAAGGGCGTGCTTCCCCGAATGCTTCCCGAGCACCAGGTGCGTCTTCTCGGCGCCGACGGTCTCGGGGCGCATGATCTCGTAGGTCTCTTGGTTTTTGAGCATCCCGTCCTGATGGATGCCGCTCTCATGCGCGAAGGCGTTCGCGCCGACGATCGCCTTATTCGGCTGCACGGGGATGCCGGTGACGGTGCTGACGAGGCGGCTCACGCGGGTGAGCTGCGGGGTGTCGATCCCGGTCTCAAGGCCGAGGAGCGCCTTCCGCGTCTCGAGCGCCATGACGATCTCTTCGAGCGCGGTATTTCCGGCCCGCTCGCCGATTCCGTTGATCGCGACCTCGACCTGCCGCGCGCCGTTCAAGATGCCGGCGAGGCTATTGGCCGTCGCGAGCCCGAGATCGTTATGACAGTGGACCGAGACGATCGCCTTATCGATGCCGGGCACGTTCTCGTGGATGAGGCGGATGCGCTCGCCGAATTCGTGCGGGAGGGTGTAGCCGACCGTATCGGGGATATTGAGCGTCGTCGCCCCCGCTTCGATGGCGGCGGCAAGGGCCTCGTAAAGGAAGTCCATCTCCGTTCGGCCTGCATCTTCGGGGCTGAACTCGATGTCGTCGCAGAGGCTCTTCGCGAACGAGACCATCTCGCGGATCTTGGCGAGGACCTCTTCGCGGCTCATGCGGAGCTTGTATTCGCGGTGGATGGGCGAGGTGGCGATGAAGGTGTGGATCCGCGGACGCGCCGCGGGCTTTACACCCTCCCACGCTTTGCGGATATCGCCCTCGGTCGCGCGCGCCAGTCCGCAAATGATCGGCGGCTCCTCACGCTTGCGGCCGTCGATGAGCTTGGCGCCGACCGTCTCGGCGATGTTTTGAACTGCGCGGAGATCGTCGGGGGAGGCCGCAGGGAATCCGGCCTCGATCACGTCCACACCTAGCCGCGATAGCGCCTTGGCCACCTCGAGCTTTTCGGCTGAGGTCATGGTCGCACCGGGGCTTTGCTCCCCGTCTCGCAGGGTGGTGTCAAAAATGCGGACGTGATTGTTGCTCATGGTGTTCTCCGAGGCGTTGGTTGAAACGCGTGGACTTGGGCTTCTTGGCCGCAAGAGCGGCGAAGAGCGCCTCCGCCCTTTGGGAGCGGAGGCGTCAGAGGTTCAGTCTTTGATCTCCTTCGGCTCGACGAAGGGCATCATGCGGCGAAGCTTGAGGCCAACTTCCTCGAGCTTCTGATCCTGCTCGCGCTTACGGATCGCGAGGAACTCGGGGCAGCCCTTTTCGTTCTCTTCGATCCAGCGCTTGGCGAAGGTGCCATCCTGAATCTCTTCGAGGACCTTCTTCATGGCCGCCTTGCTCTCGGGGCCGATCACGCGGGGACCGCTCACATAGTCGCCCCACTCGGCCGTGGTGCTGACCGAATAGCGCATGTAGTTGAGACCGCCCTGATAGATGAGGTCGACGATGAGCTTGAGCTCGTGGAGGCACTCAAAATACGCGACCTCGGGCTGATAGCCGGCCTCGGTAAGGGTCTCGAAGCCCGCCTTGATGAGCTCGGAGACGCCGCCGCAGAGGACTGCTTGCTCGCCGAAGAGATCCGTCTCGGTCTCCTCCTTGAACGTCGTCGTGATCACGCCGACGCGAGCGGAGCCGATGGCCGCCGCGTAGCTCAGCGCGAGTGCATCCGCGTTGCCCGTCGCATCCTGATGGACCGCGAGGATCGCCGGGACGCCGCCACCCTCTTGATAGGTCTCGCGGACGCGATGCCCCGGGCTCTTCGGCGCGATCATCGTGACGTCGACGTCGGCCGGCGGGACGATCTGTCCGTAGTGGATGTTAAAGCCATGCGCGAACATCAGCATGTCGCCCTTTTCGAGGTTCGGGGCGATCTCGGCCTCGTAGAGCTTCTTCTGAGCCGTATCCGGGACGAGGATCATGATGACGTTCGACTCTTTGACGGCGTCCGCCACGCTCTTCACCGCGAGCCCGGCTTCCTCGGCGGCGGCCTTGCTCTTCGAGCCAGCGTGGAGGCCGACGCGGACGTCGACGCCGCTCTCCTTCAAGTTCAGCGCGTGGGCGTGGCCCTGCGAGCCATAGCCGATGATCGCGACCTTCTTGCCGCGGATGAGGGAGATATCGGCGACGTCTTCATAACGGATTTCGGGCATCTTTTTCTTCTCTTTGAGGGGTTGTCGAGTGGTTGGTGATTTCGCTGAAAATCAGGCGACGCGAAGGGGACCTGCCTTGATATTGGCCGGGCCCTTCTCGCGATGATCGGGGCCGCGCTTCATCGCGACAGTGCCGGTTTGCACCATCTCGATGATGCGATAGGGACGGAGGGCGTTGACGATGCCATCGATCTTTCCGGGCGCGCCACTCACTTCGATGACGAGATGCTCGGGCCCGATATCGAGCGCGCGAGCGCGGAAGACGTCCACGACCTGAAGGGCCTGCGCGCGCTCTTCGGGGCTCACGGCGATCTTGATGAGCGCGAGCACACGGTTGATGGAGTCGGACTCGGTGATGTCATCCACCCAGAGGCAGTTGACGATCTTGTAGAGGTTCGCTTCAATGC
>JAAZAH010000377.1 GCA_012514415.1 Sandaracinaceae bacterium | reverse complement strand
GACGACGATGATGACGACGATGATGACGACGATGATGACGACGATGATGACGATGACTGACGTCGCAATCCGCGCGGCCTAGCCCGCGGCGTCCAATCCACATCCGAAATCAAGCGAGAGAGCGGACGGGCAACCATGGCAAAAATCCTGCATATCGAAGACGATGAGCGGAGCCGGAAGCTTGTCCGCAAGCTCCTTGAAGGGGTCGGGCATCAAGTCATCGACGCCGTCTCTGGCCTCGAAGCCATCGCCACGGCGAAGCGGGAACGCCCCGAGCTTGTCCTCGTCGACATCGACATCCCGGAGCTCGACGGATACGAAATCATCCTTCGCCTCCGCGGCATCGAGGGCTTTGGCAGTCTACCCATTGTCGCGATGACCGAAGAGGGCCATCGCGACACGAGCCTCGCCGTTGGGGCGGACGGTTTCATCGCAAAGCCCATCGAAGCGCGAACCTTCGTGAGCGTGATCGGAAGTTACCTTCGAGGCCGGCGTGATCATTCCATCGATGCCACCGAGCCTCGCCTCCGCGAGCAAAGTCAGCGCATCGTCCAGCGTCTCGAAAAAAAAGTGAGAGAGCTCAGCGCCGCCAACGCAAGGCTCGAGGAGATGGCGCGCCTTCGACGAGATTTCCTGCGGAACGTCACGCATGAGCTCGCCACCCCGCTCACACCCATCGTCGGCTATCTCGGGCTGCTCGAGCGCGGCGATCTCGGACCGCTGAACCCCGCTCAAAAAAAGTCCATCTCCGCCATGCTCAGCTCGATCCGAAAACTCCGGAGCACCGTGGATACACTTCTCGACGTGAGCGCGATCGAATCGGGCCAGCTCCATTTTCAGAAGACACAGCAAGACCTCGTCGAGATTCTTAAACGGGCACTCAGCGGACTGGCGGAGACCCTTCGCGCAAGCGGCAACACCGTCCACGTCGAGCCGCCGCCTTCAGCCCTCCCCATCATCGGCGATCCCGATAAGATCGAGCGCGCACTCGCGCATATCATCGAAAACGCCACCAAATTCTCGGATCGAGGCGGGGCGATCGGCGTCGCTTTCGAAAGCGATGGAGCGCATCACCGCATCCTCATCCTTGACGATGGCGAGGGCATCCCCGAAGAACGGAAGAACGCGGTTTTCGAGCCCTTCGTCCAAATCGATAGCAGCGTGACCCGGAAGCATGGCGGGACCGGCCTTGGCCTCGCTTATGCGAAACGAATCGCCGAAGCGCATGGCGGAGACATCTCCATCGAAAGCGCCGCGCGACGAACGATCGCTGGACATGAGTTTGAGGGTTCGTTGATCGCGATCAGCTTCGCCGCTCCCTACCGCGAATGATCTACCTCGACCACCACGCCGTCTCGATCCCACACCCCGAGGTCCTTCGCGCCATGGAAGAGGCACGCGTCCACACATGGGCGAACCCCGCGAGCGCCCACCGTTTGGGCCGCGAATCACGCCGCCATCTCGAGACGGCTCGTACGCGCGTCGCCCGCGCCATCGGAGGGAGCGAAGCAGAGATCGTCTTCACGGCGACAGGCTCGGAGGCATGCCGTCTCGGCATCCATGGCATGCTTGGAATCAAGCGAATTTGGATGGCGCCTCTCGAGCATCCCGCGATGAGCGGTGCCATCACCACCTCGGGCCTACCGCACCAGACCTTACCTCTCGCGCCCCTTCTGCGCGGAGAGCTCCCTCCGGCGGTGGGCGAAGGGGATCTCCTCGCCATCAACTGGGCAAACCACGAGATCGGCACCGTTTTCCCCATCGAAGCGCTCGCGCGCGCCGCAAAAGAGCGCGGAACGCGGGTCTTCGTCGACGGCATCCAGGCGCTCGGACGGCTGCCCATCCGTCTCGACACCGTTCCAATCGACGCGATGGCCATCGCTGGACAGAAGATCGGCGGCCCCACCGGTGCCGCCGCGCTCTTCATCCGCCGCTCGACCCCTTATGACTCTCCCGACAGCGGCGGTGGCGAAGAGCGCGGGCGTCGGCCCGGCACCCCCGACGTCGAACGGATCCACGGCTTCGGCGTCGCCGCGACCCTACTCGAGGAGCGGCTCGCCCAAAGCGCAAGGGGTGGAAGAATCGCTCGCCTTCGTGATCGCCTGGAGGAAGCGCTCATCGAATTGGGCGGCGTCGTCAATGGGCGAGAAACCGAGCGAATCGCGACCGTCACCAACGTGAGTTTTCTCGGGCGGCGCGGGCCCATCCTCGTCGCCGCACTCGATCTCGAAGGCGTCGCCGCGTCTTTCGGTGCCGCTTGCTCATCGGGTGTCGATGAGCCCTCCAAGAATCTCTTGGCGCTCTATCCGGGGGAGACCGATCGCGCCCACTCGGCCGTTCGCTTCAGTCTCGGTCCCGAAACCACCGAAGACGACATCGACGGCGCCGTCCGCGCGATGAG
>JAAZAH010000376.1 GCA_012514415.1 Sandaracinaceae bacterium | reverse complement strand
GGCGACAACACGATCGATCTTGCGTCCAAGCGAGGCGAGCAGCTCGTCAAGCGCTTCCGCTTGAGCGACCGTGCGGGGGAAGCCGTCGAAGATGGCCCCACGCTTGGCATCGTCCTCGGCGAGTCGCTTCTTGATGAGCTCGATCACAAGCTCATCGGGAACCAGCTTCCCGGCGCTCATGAACTCATCGAAGCGCTTACCGAGATCGGATCCCGACGCGCGCTCGGCGCGCATCATGTCGCCCGTGGCGATCTGGGGCGCGTTCAGCTCCTCGGTGAGGAGTTTTGCCTGCGTGCCCTTACCCGCACCGGGCGGTCCGAAGAGGAGAAGATCCATTATGCGTTCCTCTCGCGAATCCGAGGTCCACGGCTTGCCGCGAGACCTTCATAATGTCTGGTGATGAGGTGTGCGTCGACCTGCTGAGCGAGATCGAGCGCAACGCTCACGACGATCATCAGTGAGGTTCCGCCGAAATAGAACGGGACGCGCCATTGATTCTGGAAGATCGCCGGGACGGTGCAGACGGCGGCGACATAGATCGCGCCCACCGTCGTAAGTCGCGTGATCACCGTATCGATGTACTCCGCGGTCGCCTTTCCAGGGCGGATGCCCGGGATGAACGCGCTCTGTTTCTTCAAGTTCTCCGCCATCTCGACCGGCTGCACGGTGATCGCCGTGTAGAAGAACGAGAAGAAGATGCTGAGGACAGCGAAGATCACGAGATAGGGCCAGGCGCCGGGATCGAGCTGTGCCTGGAGCCAGCGCATGCCCGGGACATCCCAGTTCGAGAGCGTGGCCGGAAAGAGCAGGAGCGAGGAGGCGAAGATCGGCGGGATGACGCCCGCCATATTGACCTTCAGCGGGAGATGGCTCGACTCGCCGCCGTAGACATTGCGCCCGACGATCCGCTTTGAATACGTGATGGGCAGCCGGCGCTGCGCCCGCTCGAAGAAGACGATGAGCGCGATGACCAATCCGCCTAGGAAGACGATGATCATCAGGTCGATCGGAAGGATTTGCTCCGTCCGAACGAGTTGGGCCGTCTGCCCGACAGCGCCGGGGAGGTTCGCGACGATACCGGCGAAGATGATGAGCGAGATACCGTTTCCGATGCCCTTCTCGTTGATCTGCTCACCGATCCACATGAGGAACGCCGTTCCAGTGGTGAGCGTGAGGATCGTGAGAAGGCGGAAGCCCCAGCCCGGATTGGTCACGACAGGCACACCCGCTTGAGAGTTCAAACTCTCAAGGAACTGCGCGATCATCATTCCCTGAACGATGGAAAGCGCCACCGTACCATAGCGGGTGTATTGGTTGATCTTCCGCTGGCCGGCCTCACCCTCTTTTCGGAGCTCCTCGAGCGGCTTCACCATCACCTGAAGCAGGGAGATGATGATGCTCGCCGAGACGTAGGGCATGATGTTGAGGGCGAAGATCGAGAGCTGCTCGAGCGCACCACCGCTAAAGAGGTTGAGCATCCCGAGGAAGCCCATCTCTCCTTGTTGGATGATATCGCTCATGGCGTTCCGGTCCACGCCCGGCGTGGTGACGAAAATCCCCACCCGATACACGGCAAGCATCGAGAGCGTATAAATGATGCGCTTTCGAAGCTCGGGGATTTTATAGATGCCAGCCAGAACGCTCATGCCTCGCTACTCCTCGATCAGCCCTCTTCGGTCGCCGCCGCGGCGCCGACAATCTCGGCCTTGCCGCCCGCCTTCTCGATCTTCTCGATGGCGCTCTTCGAGAAGGCGTTTGCCTTCACCGTGAGGGCCCGATCGAGCTCACCGTCTCCGAGAACCTTGAACACGTCAAAATTCCCTTTGATGACGCCAGCGTCGCGAAGCGAAAGCTCGTCGACGACGGAGCCCGCCTCGAAGCGGTTCAGATCGCTCACGTTGAGCGTGAACACGACCTTGGTGAAGTGGTTCGTGAATCCGCGCTTCGGGAGCCGACGGTAGAGCGGGGTCTGGCCACCCTCGAAGCCCAGCTTCTGGAAGTTGCCAGGCGAGCGGGCCTTCTGGCCTTTCATGCCCTTGCCAGCGGTCTTACCAAGACCGGAGCTCGGACCGCGCCCCTTCCGCTTCTTCTTGTGCACGGCACCGGCCGGCGGGCGAAGACGCGAGAGGATCGGGGTATCTTCTTGATTGATCTCAGACATCGATCTCCTCGACTTTGACGAGGTGGATGACCTTCTTGATCATCCCACGGAACGCGGGGGTGTTGTCGACCACGACGCTCTTGTTGATGCCGCGGAGACCGAGCCCCGCGATGGTCCTGCGCTGCGTCTCCGGGCGGCCCTGAAGGCCCCGGATCTGCGTCACCTTGAGCTTCTTACTCATTGAGTCGCGACCTCCCCGATGGCCTTGCCGCGGCGCTCGCTAACGAGTTTTGCATCCTCGAGCTCACGGAAAGCCTGAATCGTGGCATGAACGACGTTGTAGGGGTTGCGGGTCCCGAGGATCTTGCAGAGCGCATCGCGCACACCTGCGACCTCGAGCACGGCCCGCATCGGGCCGCCCGCGATGACACCGGTACCGGCCGAGGCCGGGCGGATGATGACACGGCCAGCGCCAGCACGTCCCTCGATGAAATGCGGGATGGTCTGGCCATCAAGCGGCACGCGGAAGAGGTTCTTGCGCGCACGCTCGCTCCCCTTGCGGATGGCGTCGGGCACTTCCTTGGCCTTGCCGAGGCCGACGCCCACCTGCCCATTGCCGTCTCCGACAACAACCAGGGCGCTGAAGCTGAAGCGACGTCCACCCTTCACGACCTTCGCGACGCGGTTGATGTAAATCACCCGCTCCTGAAGCTCTTCGATTTGTTCTCTGTTGTCTCGGGTATCCATGTCGTCCTCAGAACTTCAGCCCCGCCTCACGCGCCGACTCGGCGAGCGCGCGGACGCGGCCATGATAAAGGAAGCCGTTTCGGTCGAAGACCACGCTCTCGATGCCCTTGTCGAGGCAAGCCTTTGCGATCGCCTCGCCGACCTTTTTGGCCTGCTCGGTCTTCGTTCCGCTCGCGTCCACGCTCTTGCTCAGGGTCGAGGTGGTCACGAGCGTTTTGCCCGAAACATCGTCGATGAGCTGGGCGTAGATATGGCTGTTGCTGCGATGGACCGAGAGACGCGGCCTCTCGGGGGTGCCGCTGACCTTGGCCCTGATGCGCTTCTTGCGTCGAAGTCGATTCTTCAGATTCTTCATGGCAGGCCCTACTTCTTACCGGACTTACCGGCCTTTTGGCGGATGCGCTCACCCGTATAACGGACGCCCTTGCCGGTATAGGTCTCGGGCGGACGGAGCGAGCGGATATAGGCGGCGATGCGGCCAACCAGCTCTTTATCGACGGATTCGAGCGCGACGCGCGGGAACTTGAGGCCGGCCTCGTCGACCGTCTCGATGTTCACCTTCACGCCCTCGGGGATCTTGACGAGCGGCTGATGGCTCATGCCGACCGTCATCTTGAGCATCCCATCCTTGAACTCGGCACGATAACCGACGCCACGGAAATCCAGGCTGCGCTGATAGCCGTTGCGAACGCCCTCGACGATGTTGTTCAGCACCGCACGAGTCGTCCCTTGGAACTGCGTTCCGCGCTGGCCCGAGCCCTCGGCGGGCGAAACGACGAGCGCACCATCGCGCTGCTCGACCTTCACCTCTTCGGGCGCCGTGAAGCTGTTCTCGCCCTTCGGCCCCTTCACCTTGACGGTCTGGCCGTCGATGGTGACCTGGACGCCATCAAGCGCGATCGGCTTCTTGCCGTTTCGGGAATTTTTGATTTCTTCCGTTTGAGTCATCACCAGACCTCGCAGAGGAGCTCACCGCCGACGTTCTCGGCGCGAGCCTTGCTATCCGTCATGACACCCTTGGACGTCGAGAGAATCGCGACGCCGAGCCCATTGCGGACCTGGGGGATCTTATCGTGCGCGACGTAGACGCGGAGGCCCGGCCGGCTGCGACGGCGGAGGCCAACGATCGCCGGACGGCGGTCACGCGAGTATTTCAGGGTCACGACGATGGATTTCGGGAATTCTTCGTCGATTCGGACGTCCGAGAGATAGCCCTCTTCCTTGAGGATCTCGGCGAGCCTCGCCTTCAGATTCGAGAAGGGGATCGAGGTCTGCTCGTGGCGAGCGGTGGCCGCGTTGCGGATGCGGCTGAGCATATCGGCGATGGGATCGGTCATCATGGCGATCTCTCCTACCAGCTCGACTTCGTGAGGCCCGGGATCTCTCCACGGAGTCCGTATTTACGAATGCAAATCCGGCAAAGCTCGAACTTGCGATAATATCCACGAGGGCGCCCACAGACCTTGCAGCGGTTGCGGTAACGGACCTCGAACTTGGGCTTCTTCGCCATCTTGGCGAATGCACGTTGGCTAGCCATAAACTTTTCTCACTTCCGGAAGGGCATGCCCAGGCCGCGGAGGAGCGCGCGCGCGTGCTCGTCGTCCTTGGCGGTGGTGACAAAGGTGACGTTCATACCCTTGATCTTGTCAATCTTATCGTAGTCGATCTCGGGGAAGATGATTTGCTCACGGATGCCGAGCGTGTAATTGCCGCGGCCGTCGAAAGCACGCGCGCTCACGCCCTTGAAATCGCGCATCCGAGGAAGAGCGAGGCTGATGAGGCGATCGGCGAAATCCCACATGCGCTCGGAGCGTAGAGTGACCATCACCCCGATGGGCATTCCCTCGCGGAGCTTGAAGCTCGCGATGGACTTGCGCGCCCGGGTGACGACCGGCTTCTGGCCGGTGATCTGCGCGAGCTCCGCCGATGCGGACTCGATGAGCTTGGCGTTCTGAACCGCCTCGCCGAGGCCCATATTCACGACGATCTTCTCGAGACGGGGCACCTGCATGGGGTTCTCGTAGGAGAACTCCTTCATGAGGGCACCGACGACCTCGTCGCGGTATTTTTTATGGAGTCTTGAGATGTATCTGGACATGGATTTGAATTCTCCGGGTTACATCCTGCAGGCTTGCGGGATGGGCCGGGGACGCCGACCACCTGGCCGGCGTCCTGAAGGATCTATTCGATGACGGCGCCGCTCTTTACGGCAACTCGCACCTTCTTGCCATCGCGCACCTCGAAGCGGACGCGCGTGGGCTTATCGGTCTCGGGGTCGACGAGGGCCACGTTGGATACGTGGAGCCAAGCCTCTTTTTCGATGATGCCTGCCTCACGGAACCGAAGCGGGCTCTGATGGCGCTTGACCATATTGACGCCCTCGACGAGGACGCGATCGCGCTCGCGGTCGACCTTCAGCACCGTGCCCCGAGCGTCCTTTTCGCCGCCGGCGATGACCACGACGTGATCACCCTTCTTCAGACGGAAACCCATCAGACTACCTCCGGAGCGAGCGAGACGATCTTCATGAACTTCTTGCCGCGGAGCTCACGCGCCACGGGCCCGAAGATCCGGGTGCCGATCGGCTCGTTATCCTTGTTGACGATGACGGCGCTGTTGGTATCGAACTTGATGTGCGTACCATCGGGCCGCTGGTACTCGGCGCGCGTCCGGACGACGACCGCACGAGCGACGTCACCCTTCTTCACGCGGGATTGGGGATGCGCCTCGCGAATGGACACGACGATCACATCGCCCACTCGCGCATAACGCCGCCCGGCACCGCCGAGGACCTTGATGCAATACACGCTTTTCGCGCCGCTATTATCTGCGACGTCAAGTACAGACTCGGTCTGAATCATCTCAAACCTCCGGGGGCCGGTCTAGAAGCCGGACAACCTCCCAGCGCTTGGTTTTACTGCGCGGGCGGCAAGCTTGAATCTCTACGAGATCGCGGGTCTTATACTCTTCCCGCGGATCGTGGGCGTGGTAACGCTTACGCATCTTCACGTACTTCCCGTAGAAGGGGTTCCGGAAGCGGCGCACGACCTCGACAACGACGGTCTGCTTGGCGCGGCCTTCGTTGCTTGTATCGTTGATGACGCGTCCAACGAGCTTACGCCGGAGGCCGCGCTGATTTTCTGCCTTGTTCTCGGTCATGTTCACGCCTCCTGCGCGGCCTGCTTGGCACGTTCGGTGAGGATACCCTTCACACGAGCGATATCGCGCCGGATTTTACGAATGCTGGACGTATCGTCGAGCTGATTGGTGAAGTTGTCGAAGCGCGCCTGCCAGAGCTTCTCTTTGAGTTCAGCCTCAAGGCTTCGAAGCTCCTCATCGCTACGTTCGCGTAGTTCTGCGGCTTTCATAGTTCCTCCGCCCGGCTAAGGACCTGGGTGGCGACGGGGAGTTTGAAGGAAGCGATGCGGAAGGCCTCGCGCGCGAGATCCTCCGGAACGCCCTCGATCTCGTAGAGCATGCGGCCGGGCTTGACCACCGCGACCCAACCCTCGACCGAGCCCTTACCCTTACCCATACGAGTCTCGAGCGGCTTCTTGGTGATGGGCTTGTCGGGGAAGATCCGAATGTAGAGCTTCCCTTGACGGCGGACGGTCCGCTGAATCGCCATACGCGCCGCCTCGATCTGACGGGCCGTGATGCGACCGCACTCGGTGGCCTGAAGACCGTAATCTCCGAAAGAGACCGAAGAGCCGGTCCAGGCGAAGCCGCGCATGCGGCCCTTGGACTGTTTACGGAATTTTGTTCGTTTCGGCTGAAGCATCGTTCTCTCCGCTTATCGCCTTCCGGCCGGGGCGACGGCGCCACCCCGCGTGGGGAGGATCTCGCCCCTGAAGATCCAAACTTTGATTCCGATCGCGCCAGCCTTGGTTCGGGCCGTCACCTGACCGTAGTCGATGTCCGCGCGAAGGGTGTGAAGGGGAACGCGCCCCTCGCGGTACCACTCGATCCGCGCGATATCGGTGCCGCCGAGGCGGCCGCCGGCCTGGACACGGATGCCCTTGACGCCGAACTTCATCGCCGTCGTGACCGCCTTCTTCATGGCGCGGCGGAAGGCGACACGGCGCTCGAGCTGCGTGGCGATGTTTTCGCCGATGAGCTTGGCGTTCGTCTCGGCACGACGCACCTCTTGGATGTCGACGAAGAGCTCGCTCTCGGTGAACTTCTGGAGCTCGGTCTTGAGCTGCTCGACGCCGGCGCCACGCTTGCCGATAAGGATACCGGGGCGCGAGGTGTGAATCACGACCTTGATCTTGTTCGCGGCGCGCTCGATCTCGATATCCGCGATCCCCGCGTGCGCGAACTTCTTGTTGATGTGCGCCTTGAGCTTCAGGTCTTCGTGAAGCCAGAGCGCGTAGTTCTTATCCTCTTACCACTTGGATTTCCAAGTCGTCGTGACACCGAGGCGGAAGCCGTAAGGGTTAACTTTCTGTCCCATCGATCAAACCTCTTCCCCAGCGCCATCGGAGATGACGACGGTGAGATGGCTCATGCCTTTTTGGATTCGGCTCGCGCTTCCCTGGGCGCGCGGCCGCCAGCGACGCATGTGCTGGTCGGGGGCCTTATCCGCGAAGGCGCGACTGATCACGAGCTTGTCGAGATCGGCCTGCTGATATTTATTCTCAAAGTTTGCGACCGCGCTCGAGAGCAGTTTCTCGACGATCGGCGCCGCCGCCTTGTTGGTGAAGCGCAGCTCGTCGAGCGCCAAGGCCACGTTCTTCCCCCGAACCATGTCGAGGATAATGCGCGCTTTACGCACTGAAATTCGTTGAAATCGAGCTTTTGCGATGGCTTCCATGATGGATCCCTGAAATCGTTTTTAGGCGGGCCGCGCGATCTAGCACGCGGCGGCGGCTACGTCACGATCTTCAGCGCTTTCCCTTCTTCTTATCTGCGGCGTGGCCGTAGAAGGTGCGCGTCGGAGCGAACTCACCGAGCTTATGGCCGACCATATTCTCGGTAACGAAGACGGTCACGAACTTACGTCCGTTATGCACGGCGAAGGTCAGACCGACGAAATCGGGCGCGATGGTGGAGCGGCGCGACCAGGTCTTGATGAGCTTGCGATCGCCAGAAGCGTTGGCCGCGTCGACCTTCTTCTGGAGGTGATCGTCGATGAACGGGCCCTTTTTAACCGAACGCGGCATTACTTACTCCCACGGCGTCGGACGATGAAACGATCCGAAGATTTATTGGTTCGCGTCTTCTTACCCTTGGCGAGCTGTCCCCACGGCGAGACGGGGTGACGGCCACCCGAGGTCCGACCCTCACCACCACCCATCGGGTGATCGATCGGGTTCATGGTCACGCCTCGGTTATGCGGGCGACGTCCGAGCCAGCGCTTACGGCCAGCCTTGCCAAGGTTGATGCGCGCATGCTGAATGTTGGAGACCTGACCGACGGTTGCGCGGCAGTCGAGGTGAACGAGCCGAACCTCGGACGAGGGCAGACGGATGCTGGCGTAATCGCCGTCCTTCGCCAACAGCTGCGCAGCCGTCCCAGCTGAACGGACGAGCTGACCGCCCTTGCCGATCTTGAGCTCGATGTTGTGGATGAGCGTACCGAGCGGCATATGGCGGAGACGCATCGAGTTGCCGGGCTTGACGTCCGCGTTCTTCGACGAGAGAACCGTATCGCCCGTCTTGAGCCCGTCGGGCGCCAGGATATAGGCCTTTTCGCCGTCCGCGTAGTGAAGGAGCGCGATGCGCGCCGAGCGGTTCGGATCGTATTCGATCGCGGCAACCTTTGCGGGCACACCGATCTTGTTGCGCCGGAAATCGATCACGCGATAGCGCCGCTTATGCCCGCCACCGCGGAAGCGGCTGGTGATGCGCCCGGTGTTGTTACGTCCACCCGTCGAGCGAGCCGGCTCGGTGAGCTTCGGCTCCGGGCCGCCCTTCTTGAGCGCGGAGTAATCCGGGACGTCGTAGTTACGTCGTGCCGGTGAGGTCGGCTTGAACTTTCTATTCGCCATGGCTCTCAGGTCCCCTCGAAGAAGTCAATGCTGTCGCCGTCAGCGAGGGTGACAATCGCTTTCTTCCAGTTGCGAAGCTTGCCGTATCCCCGCCCCATCCGGCGCATGTGGCCGCGCACGTTCATGGTGTTCACGTCACGGACGCTCACCTTGAAGAGCGTCTCGACGGCTTCGCGGATCTGATACTTATTCGCGTCGGGATGAACCTCGAAGAGGTATTGGTTCGCCTCTTCTCGGAGATTGGACGCCTTCTCGGTAAGGAAGATCGGGCGTTTGATGATGTCGTGATGATTCATCGTGCTTCTCCTCAGTCCGCGAGCCGCGCCTCGATGGCCTCGACCGCCTTCTTCGTAAGCACAATATGATCGTGACGGAGAAGGTCGTAGAGGTTCAGGCCCTCGGGAGGAAGGTATTGATGGGATGCGAGGTTGCGCGCCGAAAGGCGAAGCTTGTCGTTGTCGCTCGCGTCGATGAGAAGACTGCCGCTCGTGACTTCGAGGGCCTCAAGCACCTTGGCGAGCTCCTTGGTCTTGATCGCCTCGAGCTCGAAGTTGTCGACGACGGTGAGGCGGCCCTCTTTCACCTTCATCGAGAAGGCGGAGCGCATCGCGCCGAGGCGCATCTTGCGCGGGGGGCGATAGGCGTAGCTACGGACCTTGGGACCGTGAGCCACGCCGCCGCCGACGAAGATCGGCGCCGTGCGGGCACCGTGCCGCGCGTTACCGGTCTTCTTCTGTTTGTAGATCTTGCGACCCGTACCCGCAACGGACGCACGGTTCTTCACCGCAGCCGTCCCTGCGCGACGCGAAGCGAGCTGCGCCTTGAGGACCTCGTAAAAGAGCGCCTCGTTGACCTCGGCTCCGAAGACCTTCTCGCTGAGCTCGATCTCGCCGACGTCTTCGCGCTTGAGGTTATAAACTTTGACCTTGGGCATGTTTTTTCCCGATGCTTCAGGAGACCTTGAGCTGGACATCGACACCAGCGGAGAGATCGAGCTTCATCAGAGCATCGAGGGTCTGCTGGGTCGGTTCGAGGATGTCGAGGAGCCGCTTGTGGGTGCGAATCTCGAATTGCTCCCGTGACTTCTTGTCGACGTGCGGCCCGCGGAGGACCGTGTACTTGTTAATGCGCGTCGGAAGGGGGATCGGGCCCGCGACGCGAGCACCGGTGCGCTTCGCCGTCTCGACAATCTCGCTCGCGCTCTGATCGAGGAGACGATGATCGTAGGCTTTCAGGCGGATACGGATTTTATTCGAAGCCATGTCTCATTCACTCCACGATCTTCGTAATGACGCCGGCGCCGACCGTGCGGCCACCCTCGCGGACGGCGAAGCGCTGCTGCGCCTCCATCGCCACCGGGGTCACCAGCTCGACCGTCACCGTGACGTTGTCGCCAGGCATCACG
>JAAZAH010000375.1 GCA_012514415.1 Sandaracinaceae bacterium | reverse complement strand
ATGCTGCGGAGCGCTCCCGCCCGACTCGAGCTGTCCTTGGCTGAGGCCCACGAGGAGTTCACGCGCCCGGCCGAGATCGCGTTCGCGTACGTGGACCTCATAAGTGCCGTCGACTTCGTAAATGGCCGCGTGGATCCCATGGACCGCGAGCACATCGCGGAGCGTGATGGCGGCGATCTCGCGATCGAAGCGTTTTAGCAAGGCGCTCATCTCAGTCCGCGCGGCGCCCCTTCATCAGTTCGAGCGTCCCAAACGCCGTCCCGATCGTATGAGTCTTCTCCACATCTTTGAATCCCGCCGCGCGAAGTAGCGCGCCTAGATTGCCCTCAAGATGATCTTGCGTCTTTTCGATCCCCTCGACGAGCTGAACCCCGAGGAATCCAACGCGGTAGGCGAAGTTCTCTGGTTTTCCCCAATCCACCAGATGAAGCTCACCTCCCGGTTTTAGGAGCGCGTAGAGGCGATCGAGGGTCTCCCACTTGAGCGCCGGATCGAGCCGATGAAAAAATCGAACGCTGAGGATGCGATCGAAGCTCGCCTCCAAAAAACCCGCCGCAGTGGGCAGCGCATCCACCCACTCGATGAACACACCTTCGGCCTCGCCCCGTTTGCGCGCTTCGACGAGCGACGCGGAGTCGGGTTCGAGCGCGACGACGCTCGCGGCCGGCTCTGCTTTCGCAAGCTCGATCGCGATCGCGCCGTCCCGACTTCCGAGCTCGAGGATGCGCATCCCAGGGCGTAGAGCGAGCTGTTCCGTCAAAAGCGGGAGATAAACCGACTCCCGACACACCTTCGCCGCGAGCGGCACAAGGAGGCGCGGAAGGCGCGTCGAGCGTTCGGGTCGCGTAGCTTCTTTTTTGGACTCTTCGGTCACGTAGCGAAGAGCTAAACGCGAAATCGGCTCTTCGGCAAGCCGATCGCACCTCATGGAGGCCGGTGTGCTGGGTTGTGCCTCGATCCCACGCAACCGCCGCGCTATGAAGACGAGGAGGGACCGCGGGCCAGCGAAGCATGACGAACGAAGAGAGATTCATCCGGAGCGTGCGGCTCAGCTGCGAGACGGCGCTATCGAACTTTTTTACGAAGCGGCGCACCCGACTCCTTTCGCACGCCATCGGCCACTCCATCTTGCTCGATGAGGTCGAAAAGCTCTCTCTCCGAGGAGGGAAGCGTCTCCGCCCTATCCTCATCGCGGCGGCGGCGCGTGCCGCCGACCCCTCCTTCGACATCGACGAGGGGATGCAGCTCTACTGCGCGATCGAGATCCTCCAGACGGCGCTTCTCATCCACGACGACATCATGGATGAAGATGAGATCCGGCGCGGGGGCCCTTCGACGTTCGCGAGCCTTCGCGTCCGACTCGGTGACGTGAAACGAGGAGATTCCGCGGCGATCCTCGCGGGAGATTATGCGACGGGGCTCGCCCTCGAAGCGCTGCTCGGAGCGACCAACGAAAGCGCGATCTCCGCGCGTCTGCTCGAGGCATTCACGGCGATCCTCGAGGAAGTCTATCATGGGCAGCTTTTCGATATTCGAGGTGATGCGGACATCCCAGCCATGCACCGCCTAAAGACGACGAGCTACACGACCCTCGGGCCAATCCGACTCGGAGCGCAGTTCCGCGGAGCGTCATCGACGCTCCTCACGGCACTTGAACGCTGGGCGATTGCCATCGGGGAAGCGTTTCAGATCGCCGACGATCTCTTGGGTGTGATCGGCAACGCGGAGACGATGGGAAAGCCTGGCGACGATCTCCGCGATGGAAAGAAGAGCGCGCTCTATCACGCGGCACTCCTTGAGGGCGAGGATGAGATTGTACGGCTCTACGAGCGGGCCGAAAGGAGCGAGGCCGAAATCGAGAGGCTTCGCACGCTCCTTCACGAACGAGGGCTTATCGACCGGACGCGCGAGCGTATCCGTAGTCTTGAAAGCGATGCGTTACGTGCGCTCGACGGCGCGCCGATGAACGCCGAATCACACCGACTCTTTCAGCTGCTGGGCGCCAAGCTGGCCCGAAGAGAGCGATGAAAAAGGCGCGCCAAAACGTGCTGGGCCCGAGCGAGCAGGATGAGGTCGTCCGAGGCCAAGGCCTCGGAAAAGTCATCTTGCTCGGAGAACACGCCGTCGTTTATGGCCACCCGGCCCTCGCCGCCGCGCTCGATCGGGGCGCCGAGGTTGAGCTCCGTCGCCTTCCCGCCGAAAAGGGCACGGAGAACCTAGAAGATCGACTCGTCTCTCCGCTCCCCATGCTCAACGCGCGACGTCCCGCTGCCGACGTCCTCAGCGAAGTCGGTCGAGGGCACCCGCAAGTGGGCCAAGCCTTCCGAGCGCTGCTCGAGGTCTTTAGCGAGCGAGTGCTCGGCATCGAGCTCGCAATCCGCCTCGACATCCCACCCGGCATCGGACTTGGCGGCTCCGCCGCGGCGGGCATCGCGATCGCCAGCGCGGTCGCCCGCTTCCTCGATCGCGCCGACGATGAACAGCGAATTGAATCAGCGGCGCTTGCATGGGAGCGCGTTTTTCACGGGACGCCTTCCGGTGTGGACACCGCACTCGCGCTCCATGGGGGCGTTGGTCTTTATGAAAAAGCGCACGGCCTCAAACGACTCGAACTCCGCGAATCCATTCACCTCGCGATCGCCAATAGCGGCGCCAAAACGAGCACGCGGGAGATGGTCGAATCCGTTGCTGAGGCGAGGAAAAAGGACCGCGCCAAAGTCGACCGGATCCTCGAGGCGATCGGTGCGCTTGTGCGCGCGGGTGTGGAAGCGCTCGAAAAAAATGATCTTCATCGCCTTGGGAAGGCGATGAACGAAGATCACGCCTACCTCCGCGAGCTTCGGCTCTCGACACCAAGACTTGAGACGCTCCGCGAGGCGGCGCTCCAACAGGGGGCGCTCGGTGCGAAGCTCACGGGTTCAGGAGGAGGCGGTGCGATGATCGCGCTCGCGAGGTCGAAGGACCATGCAGCAGCGATCGCTTCATCGCTCGCGCAACTTGCGTTCGACACCTCATTTCATGAGCTGAGATCATGACGATACACGTCTCCGCCCGCGCCAACATCGCACTCACCAAATATTGGGGAAAGAGCGATCGCGCCCTGAACCTCCCGGCGGTACCGAGTCTTTCGCTCACGCTCGATGCACTCGAAACCGAAACGAGCGTCTCCTTCATCGATGCCGTCGACGATTACATCGAGATCAACGGTGCGATCGCAACGGGGCGGCCGCGAGCTCGCGTCGTCGAACATCTCGATCGCTTCCGGGCCATCGCGAGAAGCGATCGGCGGCTCTCGGTCGTCTCCACCAATCGCTTCCCCACAGCGGCCGGACTCGCCTCGAGCGCGTCTGGGTTTGCTGCGCTGACGGTCGCGGTGGACGCGCTCTTCGAGCTTGGGTTAAATCGCGAAGAGCTCTCATCCCATGCCCGAAGGGCAAGCGCGAGCGCGGCACGCTCGGTATTCGGGGGATTTGTCGAGCTCCCCGCCGGCTCGGCCGGCGACGACTCACTCGGGGCGCGCGAGATCGTACTCACTCCGCCATGGGAGCTCGCGATGTTGATCGCCATCGTGAGCGGACGCGAAAAAGCCACACCCTCGACGGAGGGAATGGAGAGAACACGCGAAACCTCGCCGTTCTACCGCGCTTGGGTCGAGGCCGCTCCAGGCTTTCACCAGCAGGCTCTCCATGCCCTTGCAGCCCGCGATCTGCACGCCCTCGGACGCGCCATGGAGCGGAGTACATTCGCCTTTCACGCGTCGGCCATGGCCGCCGATCCCCCGATTGTCTATCTCTCTCCGTCCACCCTTTCGTTGATCGGCGCCGTCCACGAGCTGAGAGAAAAACTTCCTCCCGCTTATATGACGATGGACGCCGGCCCCAACCTCATCCTCCTTGTCGAGGCGCCTCACGCGGAGCGTTGGCTCCACGCGCTCCGCGAGCGCCCGGAGATCGAAAGCATCGTCTCTTCGGGAATCGGCGAGGAGGCAAGGATCGTCGGATGAGCGGCGTGAGGGTCAGCGCGCCCGGCAAGCTCATGATCGCGGGCGAATACGCGGTCCTTGAGGGCGCACCTGCGCTCGTCGCGGCCATCAACCGTCGAATCATCCTCGGACGACCCCCATCCGGAGTTCCGACGAATCGCGCTCCTGTCGATGCACTCGGCCCGGAGATCGAGCAGGTTTTTGAACTTCAAGGACAGCCGCGTGGCGATCTCCACATCGACCGAAGCGCGCTCTATCGGGAGGGGCGCAAACTTGGGCTTGGGAGTTCGGCCGCAGGCGCCGCCGCCGCCGCCGCCCTCGCGCTTTATGAAGCCCGAGAGACCATCACGAGCGAGCGGGTTTTCGAGCTTGCTCTTCGTGCTCATCGCGCAGTGGCACCCAAAGGGAGCGGCGTCGACGTCCTCGCCTCCTCGTTCGGAGGCCTTCTGCTCGCCAATCCCTCCGCCCTCGAACATCCCATGCGCCTTGGACCCGAAAAAGCTCTCGGCGGGATGTCGATGAGCGTGATCGATACCGGAAAGAGTGCTCGCACCTCGACATTTCTTGAAGCGATCGAGGCCCATCGGCGAGCCTCACCGAGGGCATCGCGCGAGGCATTTCGAAGACTTTGCGAGTGCATGGAGGCGATCGAGATGGCAGTCCTTCAGCCTTCGCCTACGGAGGTCATGGAGGGCATCGCGGAATACGGCGCGCGGATGGAAGCCCTTGGTGCGATCACCTCACTCCCCATCGTCGAAGAGCGCCTCAAGGGGATCGCCGCGCTCGCCCGCTCGTTCGGCGGGGTCTCCAAACCGAGCGGCGCAGGAGGCGGCGATATTGCGCTGGCGCTCTTTCGCGACGCCGAAGCGAAGCAAAATTTCGAGAGACGCGCGACAGAGCGCGGTTTTGTCCCGGTCGCGCTCTGCATCGATCCCGAGGGCGCCCACGTCGAAGCCGATGAGTGAAGCCTCGCGCGACGTCGAACCGCAGACGGTCGCGAGTGATGCGTCGCGAAAGCGTCTTGAGTGGCTAGGATCGCGTCCTAGGCTTTCACATCAAGGTGCGCCCCGGACTGCTTCGACAGGCGCGTCGGATTCGCGCGAACTCACGAGACGGATCTCAACGAGAAAATCCGGCCGGAGAGAGCTCGAGCCAGGCAAAGCCGTCCCTTTCGATGGTATCTCCCGAGACGACGTCGATCCGCGATCGAAAAAACGGCGCATCGACGACAAAGGTATGGAACTCTCCGTTTTCGCCTGCGGGGTCCACTCCGCTCGGAAGATCATCGAGTAAGGCGCGATCAAAGCGCCGGCCGAGAAAGGAGGGATCGAGCCGCGCGCAATCCACGCAGACGATGTACGCTTCGATGCCACTATCGACGATGGCCCGCGCGCGCTCCCACGTGCTCCCTCCAAAGATCGGAAAGAGCGCCTCCATCCCGCCCCGCTTCATCGCCTCTTCCCGATAGCGGCGAATGTCTTCAAGAAGAAGATCGCCGAATGCCACCTGTTCAATGCCCGCTTGCTTCATCGCTCGCGAGGCCGAAGCCATCAGCCGTTCATAGACTTCATTGGGTGAGGGGTTGGGCAAGAAGACCTTGACGAGGGGAAGACCGATCGCCTCGGCCTGAAGGTCCACCAGCGGCTCGCTGACCCCGTGCATCGTCACGCGCCGATAGTCCGCGCTCAGCGTCGTGAGGAGCGCGCGCGGGCGGCGGCCCTCCTCGATCAAGCGCAGGAGGGCGTAGGCCGCATCTTTTCCCGTGCTGAACGAGAGCGCGAGTGACAGATCGTGGTGCGTGCTTGAGATGGCCATCGACGTCGCGATTCTTCGGGGAAGGGCCCTACTCGGAGCGTTCGGAGATCTCGAACGAAAAAAGCCCCGTCGAGGGGCTGATTTCGAATGAGCTGGCGGAGGCTAGAGGACTTGAACCTCTGACTTTCGGCTCCGGAAACCGACGCTCTATCCAACTGAGCTAAGCCTCCAAATTCTTCCGCTTCGTAGCGTATTCGGAGCGCCTCCGCAAGAGCGCCGCCACCGATCGCCAATTCCGCCATCTCGATGCTGCAAGAGCCGGGGATTCCGATGCGTTTTTTTCGGCGTGCGCATTGCTTTCCGTAAGCGGCGATGCTGCTCCTCGTGGCCATCGCCTACGCGGCGGCGATCCTCATTCCATTTCGCATCGGTGCGCTCGGCGCTTTGATCGCCATCGCCGTCGGTAGCTTCTTCCTGAGCTTTGGTGGCGCTCTTCGGGCGCGACTGTGGTTCATTCCGCTCGCCCTCGCGGCGCTGCTCGCAGGTTTCAGCAAAGCTCCCGAAAAGCCGCCTGCACCTCCGCCCAACGGCCTCTACCGCATCGAGGCCGAAGTTCTGAGCGTCCGCTTCGCTGAATCCGGACCCAGCGTCGAGATTGAGATCCTTCACGGAGAGGAGCTGGGTAAGGGATCACGACTCGAACAAGAGCCAAAACGGAAGCAAGCGCACGGGCCACGAGGCGAGATCGGCTACAGGGGACGCGCGCGCCTCTACGATCTTGAGCTCATCCCTGGCACGCGCTTTCTCGCCGCTGTGGAGCTCAAACCTTCTCGGCGCCAAATCAATCCGTCCATCCCCTTCGAGGTCGAGCTTGCCCCAAAGCCGATCCCATGGGGGCGTGCCATCGCTTCCGTCGTCGTTCTAGACACCCCCTCGTGGATGCGCCGCACGGTCCATGCCGTCCGCGCTTCGATCCGCCATGCGCTCATCGAGAGCCTTTCGCCGCGCGCGAGCGGTCTCGCACGCTCTCTTGTCCTCGGTGAAGGTGGGGCGCTCGATGACTCCATTCGCGATGCGCTCCGAAGCGCCGGTCTTGCGCATGTTCTTGCCGTGAGCGGGCTTCATGTCGGCATCGCAGCAGGGATCGTCTATGCCCTGATCTCGATCCTCCTATGGGCGGGGCAGGCGGTAGGGCATGGGTACTCGCTCTTCCTCGATAAAAAGCGAGTCGTCGCGGGCATCAGCCTCCCCGTCGTCCTCGCGTTTACCGAGATCGCCGGGGGCGCCCCGAGCGCGAAGCGTGCCGGTTTCATGCTTGCACTCGCCCTCGCTTGCCGCGCAGCCGGAAGACAACCAAACGCGCTTCGCACCCTTGGCGCCGCACTCATCATCTTCGCGCTTTTCACTCCCGAAGAGCTTGTGCGCCCCGGCCTTCATCTCTCGATGTTGGCGACGCTGAGCATCCTTACCATGCGCGCGCCCCCAAGCGGAACGTTTCGCGCGCTCGCGATCTCCTGGCAGCTCTCCTACCGGACAACCATCGCCACCGCCCCCCTCATCCTTGCGTATTTCGCGTCGATCCCCGCTGTCGGAATCATCGCGAACCTCGTTCTTCTCCCGATCGCAAGCTTCGCACTCATCCCGGCCGCGCTTCTTCATGCTGCCCTTTCCGTCTTCGGTGCCGGAGGCTTCACGGCCAAAGCCTTCGAAGTCATCGCCGGGGCTTTCATCGCGGGCTCCGAGGCGTTCGAAGGCTCGCGCTTCGAGCTCATGCCACCACCGCCGAACCTGCCTCAGCTCGTCTCGTTGGGTGTAGCGGCCTTTCTACTGCTCATGCCCATTCGTTGGCGGACGCGGATGCCCTCGCTTCTTGCCGTTTGCCTTCTCATCGCGGCAGCAGAGCTCCACCTCGCGCACCATGCGCGATCCGCTCACCGATTCACCGTGCTCGACGTCGGCCAAGGAAGCGCCGCCGTCCTCGAGCTCAAGACCGGAGAGCTACTCGTCTTTGATGCGGGCATGAACGAACCCGACATGGGTGAGCGCGTGATCCGAGCCTTTCTCCGAAAGCGACGCCATCGCACCATCGATCTTTTTGTTGGGAGTCATGCGCATCCCGATCATGTGGGCGGGCTCGAAAGCCTCGCGCGCTCTTTTCCGATCCGCGAGCTCTGGGCACCGAAGCCGCCCGACGCTTCGAATGCCTTTGGACGCCTCCGAGAAGAATTGCGCATCAAAGAGCGCATCGCCATCGAGGGATGCGAACCCAAACGCGTCGGTGAGGCGAGCCTCGTCCCGCTCGCACCATGCCCGGGGGACGCACTCTTCGGCGATGAAAACGAGGATTCGCTCGTCGTCCGCGTCGACATCGGTGGGCATTCCATCCTCCTCCCCGGCGACATCGAAGCGAGGCGGGAAAGAACGCTCGCCGAAGCGATGCCGGATGCACTCCGGGCCGATGTCCTGATCGCTGCGCACCATGGCTCGCGGACGAGCAGCACCGAGGAGTTCCTCACCGCCGTCCAACCTAAGCTCGCGTTGATAAGCGCCGGGCGCCCGAGCCCCTTCGGACATCCCCATCGAGACGTCGTCGAGCGGCTTGTTTCGCACGGCGCCGAGGTGCTCACGACGCCCACCGATGGAGGAGTGACGATCGCCTTCACGGAAGCCGGAGTCGCGATCGAGACGGGCCGGGGTCTAGTGCCCTCGTACCCAAAGATGCGATCGGCGGAGGCTCAGCCCCGAACGAAGGGCTTGAACGCTGCGAGGTAGAGCGTGAGGATCAGAAGGAGCACCAGCGCGCCGCCAAAAATCTGAAGCTTCGTTGGATTCGCTTCACGCTTTCCCTCATCGATCTTTTTGAGATCCGCTGTGAGCGCACCCGTAAGACCGGCTGCGATGAAGACGAGGAGGATCTTGGCGTGGACCCAGCCCTGTGAGCGCCAGACATCGATGTTGAGGATGAAGATGGAGAGTCCGCCGAGCCAGTTCGCGATGAGGCCAAGTGTCGGAGCGAGGCGCGCGGAATTCCGAAGAGTGGCGATCGCCCCCGCTTCGGACGCCTTCGCAAAGGCGACCGCCGCAAAGGCGACGGTGATGATGCCTCCGAACCAAAGGATGGCGCCAAAGAGGTGGAGCGCCTTGAGCGAGATATAACCCAGAGTGAGCGATTGACTGAGCATCGTGAAGTTTCTCAACCGAGCGGTGGCTCGAATTTAGGAATGTGGGAAAAGGGGACGGTCGAATGAGGACCTATAGAGTCCCCCTATAGGGTAAGGCAAGCCCTCAAGGACGGCGATCATTCCAGCGATTTTTCGTAAATCCGGTACGTTTTATAGATTTTACCGCGCATCGCCTTGATGCCGAGGTTGATGAGGCGGTTGTCTTCGAGCGTCCAGCCGAGCTCGCACGTCTCGTAGCCCGCCCGCGCTCCGCGTCGAACGAGTTCGACATACATCGCGGTCGAAAGGCCGCCATAGCGCTTTACCCCACGAAGCTCCCTTCGGATCCCGAGGATGACAAGCCTTGCTGAGCGCACGCGCTTCACCTTCAGGCGGTAGAGCAGCTTCAAGAAGCCGAAAGGCAAAAGCTTTCCGTTCAGATCTCGGATTGCCTCGTTGAGGTTCGGAAGAGCGAGGCAGACGGCGACAGGACGGCCCTCGAGCTCGACGAAGAAGGCGATGTCCGGATCGAGGATCAGCACGAGATCCTCGGCCATCTTCTTCACCTCGGCCTTCGAAAGCGGAACGAAGCCCCAGTTTTCGCTCCAAGCGTCGTTGAAGATCTCGAGGATGATCTGCACCTCCTCGTCCATCTTCTTTCGGTCGACCGAGCGGAAACTCACCTCGGGCATCGCGCAGATTTGGGCGTGAGCGCGTTTGGCTCGCTCAGGGGGCTCCTCGACCACATAATGCCAGGCATAGAGATCTTTGGCTTTCTCGAAGCCCATCGCTTCGAGCAGCTGATGCTGATAGGGGCGCGCGTGCGTCATCATGATGGAGGGGGGATGCTCGAAACCGTCGACGAGAACTCCCACTTCATCGTTGATCGAAAGGGAATAGGGGCCGCGAATCTTCTTCATCCCGCGCGAGCGGAGCCAACCCGATGCGGCCTCGATGAGCGCCTCGGCGACTTCTTGATCATCGATCGTATCGAAGAACCCAAAGAAGCCGGTCTCGTCCTGATGGATTTCGAGGTGGGCGCGATCGACTTGAGCGGAGCACCGGCCGACGCACTGCCCATCGCGCCATGCCGTAAAGAAGATCGCCTCCGCATGATCAAAATACGGATTTTTCTTGGGATTCAGACGATTTCTCAGATCGAATTCGAGAGGCGCGATATACGCGCCGTCCTCCCGATAGACGCGATCCTGCAATCGGATGAAATCGTCCAGTTTATCTCCAGGTCGATGGGTGCGGATCTCGATCGTCACGCGCGGCGCTCCTTTGGTCCAAGCTTGAAAGCGAGATGAGGTTAGCACCACTTCGGGGTGATGTGCGCCTCATCTCACCACTCATCTCATAAAGGATGGATTTGACGCGGGATGCAGCGCAAAGTACGGAGGCAAAGTGCACCCGCGTCGACCTGATCATGGCCTCATCCACTGCGCGATCTGCGCCCGGGCGGTGGACCCCGTGCGTGCGCCCCTGGTGCGCGCCGTAGGAGCCGACCTCTTTGCGCTCTGCAGCGAAGGCTGCGCTCGACGCTTCGATCGCGGCGAGCGCGCAGAGCCCGAGGAGAAACGCGAAAGCACGCGCACCTCGAGGGTCGCGAGCTTTGCAGCGCGATTCCCCGAGGCCGACATCCCCTTCTCCCCGCTGATCACGGCGGGAATTGCGTTCTTACTCTCGCCTTTTTCGGAACGCACCCCGTCTCTTGCAGCCTTCGCCGCGCTTCTTATCACCATCTCGGCGCTCGATCTCCTCATCCGTGTGCTTTCAGTAAAGCTCCCACGGCCCGGCCTCGCGCTCGCCTCCCTCGGCGTGCTTCTCTACGCGATTTATGCGCACGCCCAACTCGACGTCGTTGGCTGGAAGGGCCTCATCGGCGCGTCGGTGGCGAGCCTCACCGTCTCAGGCCGGCTCATCCTCTGGATCCACGTCAATCACCCGCTTGAGGTCTCGCTCGAGCAGCTCGGGCGCGACGACAAGCTGAAGCGGAGCACGATGCAGCTTCGAGATGCGCCTCGCGGGCGGCTGGCCAAGATAACGCGACTTTCTCGCGCGCTCGTCCTGATAGGGCTCGCGGCCAGTGGGGTCCTCGCGGCACTTGCCCTCTTTCTCCATCGCGCCGATGCGGCCACAGGTCTTCATACGATTGCCGCGATTCTCCTCGCGCTCCCCCTTCTCGCGCCGCCTTCGCTAAGCGAGCGCGCGCTCCTCGAGGGCACGCTCGCTCTACTCCGCCGCGGGACCCATTTCACCAGCCCGCTCGCCTTCGAGCGTCTCGGTCAAAGCAGCCACGCCGTCTTCCAACTCCATGGCACCCTCACCCAGCGAAAGCCCGAGCTCGTCGGGATCCATGCGCTCGAAGGAGAGGATCCGCGCGCGATCCTGAAAGCAGCGGGCATCGCGGAATCGGCCGCGCCGACGCATCCCCTCTCGCTCGCGACTCGCGAAGCCTGTTCGCGCGAAAAGATCTCGCTCGGCTCGGCGCGTCGCGCGCGAGCCATCGTCGGTCAGGGCATCCTCGCGATCGACAATGAAGGCGAAGAGATCATTGTCGGCAACCGCAGCCTCCTGCTCGAAGAAGGGGTGAGCATCGCGCTCGCCGAGTCGATCGCAGAAAGCGTCGAGGCGCGCGGCGATACGGCGGTTTTCGTCGCCATCGGGAAGCGCATCCGGGGCGTCCTCGCCTTCCATTATGCAATCCGTGAAGGCGCCCCCGAATCCATCGCGGCACTCACCGACCTCGACGTCGACGCAACCATCATCTCAGGAGATCACCGCATGGCCGCCGCCGAGCTCGCCCGGCAGCTGGGCGTGCGACATCTCCGAGCCGAGATCGGCGGCGACGCGCGGGAGGAAGAGCTGCGCCGCCTCGAGGAGAGCGCCTCACCGATCGTGATCATCGAGCACCGCGAAGCGAGCAGCTCGCTCATCGCCGCATCGGATGGCGGCCCGCTCACGATGCTCATCGGCGCGCGGCCCGAGGAAGACGAAGCCGCCATCCTCGTAGAGAGCTCTTCTCCCGAGAGTGCAGCCGAAGCTTGGAGGCTCGCCAAGGGGCTTCGGAACTCGATCGTCCGCGCTGGACTCGTGATTGCCCTCATCGGCATTCCAAACCTCATCTTCGCGGCGTTCTTCGATCTGCCACCTTTCGCGACCGCCGTCGTTGCCTTGGGCGTCGAGCTTTTCGCCCACCAAACCGGCGGCGAGCACGCAATTGCTGCGCAATTGAGCGGCACCTCGTATAAAACATCGGAGCGGCCGACGTGAATATTGCGTACGGGCGCTCGCGTGCTTTGATAAGCCACGGAGATTCGATTTCATGAGTAAAAAGGCCTGGGGTGGCCGTTTCGCGACCGAGCTAAACGAGACCGCCCTCCGATTCAGCGCTAGCGTCGACGTCGATAAGCGCCTCTATCCCCAAGACATCCGCGGCTCGATCGCCCACGTTCGGATGCTCGCTGCCCAAGGCATCCTCGAAAGCGCCGAGGCCGAAAAAATCGAAAAAGGCCTCAACGATGTCCTCGCCCGAATCGAAGCCGGCGAGTTCGAATGGCGCGTCGATCGTGAAGACGTCCACATGAACATCGAGAGCGCGCTCACCGAGGCAATCGGCCCCGTTGGAGGAAAGCTCCACACGGCCCGAAGCCGAAACGATCAAGTCGCCACCGACATGCGGCTCTGGGTTCGCGACGCCATCGACGATACCGTCACGCGGCTCGATCGCTTCCTCGGCGTTCTCGTCATTCGTGCCGAAGGGACGGTCTCCGTGCTCATGCCGGGATATACGCACCTACAGCGTGCGCAGCCGATCCGGCTCGCCCACCATCTCATGGCATGGGTTGAAGGGCTCGAACGCGACCGCGCCCGCCTCCTCGACGCCCGCAAGCGCGTGAATGAATCGCCTCTTGGCTCGGCGGCCCTCGCTTCGACGACCTTTCCGCTCGATCGCGAACGCACCGCCAAAGAGCTCGGCTTCGACCGCCCCTTGCGCAACTCGCTCGATGCGACAGCCGACCGTGATTTTCTCCTCGAGGTCCTCTCGGTGCTATCGATTCTTAGCGTGCACCTCTGCCGCATCGCCGAAGAGCTGGTGCTCTGGTCGAGCCAAGAGTTTGGTTTCATCGAGATGAGCGATGCAGTCACGACGGGTTCGTCGATCATGCCTCAGAAGAAGAACCCCGACATGGCAGAGCTCGTGCGCGGGAAAACGGGCCGAGTCATCGGCAATCTCGTGAACCTCCTCGTCACCACGAAGGCGCTCCCGCTCGCGTATAACCGGGATCTTCAAGAAGACAAACGCCCCGTCTTCGACGCGTTCGACACGGTGCGCGACTCGATCGATATCCTCGCGCTTTGCCTTGCCGGCACGAATTTCCGCGACGATCGCATGAGGGCCGCGCTCGCCGACGGTTTCCTCGACGCGACTGAGATCGCCGATTTTCTTGCAGCGCGCGGGATGCCTTTCCGCGAGGCGCATCATGTCTCCGGGCGGCTCGTAAGCCGCGCGATCCGAGAGGGGAAGACGCTCCCCGAGTTTTCGCTCGACGAGCTTCGCGAAGAAAGCGAGCTATTCGATGAGAGCATCCATGAGGCCCTCGATATGGAGATCGCCGTCGAACGACGAAATGTGTACGGCGGCCCCGCTCGAGCCCGCGTCGAAGCCGCGATCCGAGAAGAGCGGGCGACGCTCGAAGCACGCGGGATCGATCTCGCCCTCCTCAGCGAAGAGACGGGCGCTCAACCCGTGATTCGCTATGAGGACGAGGGATGATGGCGCCTCCCTCACCGCATTTTCAGTACGAGGGTGGCGAACTCACCATCGACGGGTACTCCGTTCGCGCAATCGCCGAGGAATATGGAACGCCCCTCTACATCTACTCGGCCGCATCGATCCGCAAGGCCTATGAAGCCATCGATCGCGCCCTCTCGTTCACGCCTCATCTCATCGCCTACGCGGTGAAGGCGAATGGGAACCTCGCCATTTTGAAGCTCCTCGCGGAACTCGGTTCCGGCGCCGACATCGTCTCGGGGGGAGAGCTCGCTCGCGCCCTCCGCGCGGGATTCTCGCCCGATAAAATCGTCTATTCCGGCGTCGGAAAAACCGCGCGGGAGCTCCGCGAAGCGATCGAGACCGGCATCCGCGCCATCCACGTCGAGAGCGCCTTCGAGCTCGATCTCATCGAATCGATCGCGGATTCCATCGGCACAAAAGCGCGCATCGCCTTTCGCGTGAATCCGAACGTCGATCCACAAACGCACCCCTATATTTCGACGGGACTTCACTCATCGAAATTCGGGATCCCAATCGATGAGGTCGAGTCGCTTCTTCCGCGCACGCTCAAGAGCTCTTCGCTCGATCTCGTCGGCCTCACCATGCATATCGGCTCACAGCTCGGCTCGCCCGCCCCCCTTGCCGAAGCGAGCGAGCTCCTTGGCCGCTTCGCGCTGAAGTGCATGGAGCGAGGGGCGCAATTTGAGAGCCTCGATATTGGAGGCGGCTGGCCGCTCGCCTATGGCAATGAAAGCGATCCCTACCCGCCTCCGAGCGAGTTTGGAAGAGCCATCCGGCGCGGGCTCGAGGCCTCAGGCATCCTCAAACACGATTTGCTCATCCTCACTGAGCCGGGCCGCTCGCTCGTGGGCGATGCCGGGCTGCTCATTACCGAGGTGCTGGGCCTCAAAGCCTCAGCGACCAAACAATTCGTCATCGCCGACGCTTCGATGACCGAGCTCATCCGTCCCGCGCTCTACGACGCGTATCATGCCGTGATGCCCGTTTGCGAGCCACGCGATCGTGAAACCATCATCGCCGATCTCGTCGGCCCCGTCTGCGAATCCGGAGATTTTCTGGCGCGCAATCGCGCGATGCCAAGGCCGAAGCCTGGCGAACTTCTCGCCATTCGCGGCGCTGGCGCCTACGCGCGCGAGATGGCCAGCACGTACAATGCCCGCGTGCTCGCACCCGAAGTCCTTATCGACGGTGACAAGGCGCGCCTCGTCCGCAAGCGGCCGACATACGATTCTCTCTTCGAGAACGAGGTCTTCTGATCTATGGATATCAACGATTACCTCATCACGGAAGACGGGCAGATCGCGGCGATCGCCGCTGCAGCGAGACGGGTCGCGGTCCTCGGGATCAAGCCTGAAACCCATCGCAGCCAGCCCGCGCACTACGTTCCCGCCTACCTCGCTGGGGTCGGAATCGAGATCATCCCCATCCCCGTTTACTATCCCGACGTCACCGAGCTTCTCGGTTTCCCTGTCGTCCGCGATCTCCGAAGCATCACTGGAAGAGTCGATATCGTCGATGTCTTCCGCCGCTCCGAAGACATCGACGATCACGTCGAGGATCTCATCGCGTTGAAGCCGGATACCGTCTGGTTCCAAAGCGGGATCCGCAACGACGCTGCAGCGCGACGCCTCGCCGCAGCGGGCATCCAGGTCATCCAAGACCGCTGCTTGATGGTCGAGCATCGAAGCGCGCAATTCTGAGCGCGCCGCGAGCTATCCCATTCGCTGCGCGTGCGGGTCTCAGCCATCGAGATGCTTCCGCAGAAGCGCTTGCACGAGCTGAGGATCGGCCTGGCCGCGAGTTGCCCGCATCACTTGGCCGACGAAGAACCCAAAGACCGCCGCCTTCCCGCCGCGATATTGCTCAACCTGGGAGGGGTTCTTCTCAATCACCTTGAGGACCTCGGCTTCGAGCGCGGCTTCGTCGACTCCTCCCCCGAGCCCCTTCTCCTCGACGATCGCCGCCGCGGACTTTCCGCTCGCGACCATCTCGTGAAAGACCTGTTTGGCGAGGTTCAGGTTGATCGTGCGCGCCTCAACCATCGAGAGCAGTTCGATCAGCGCCTCGGGCGTAACGGGGAATTTCGCATCGAGACCCGCGATCTGCGTATCACGGAGGACCTCGGACTGGATGAAGTTGGCGATGCGCTTGCCAAGCTTCGCGTCGGCCTTCATGCCGCTCGCTACGGCGTCGAAATAGCGCGCGATTCCAGGATGCGAGGTAAGGACACCGGCGTCGTACGGCGTAAGACCAAGCTCTTCGATGAAGCGCGCACGGATCGCATCCGGAAGCTCGGGGAGCTGTGCACGCGCCCTTTCGATCATCTCATCGTCGATCTCGATCCGAGGAAGCTCGGGGCTCTCGAAATAGCGGTAGTCCTGCGCAGACTCCTTTTCGCGCATCGAGATGGTCTGCCCGACGTTCTCATTCCACGTGCGCGTCTCTTGGACGAGCGCTCCACCCGAAGCGAGCACGGCCTCCTGTCGGGCGATCTCGAATTCAATCGCGCGCCTCACGAAGCGGAAGCTGTTGATGTTCTTGAGCTCGACCCGAGTGCCGAATTTCTCTTGCCCCACCGGGCGGATGGACACGTTGGCATCGCATCGGAAGGAGCCCTCTTCGAGATTGCCATCATTGACGCCCGCGAAGATGAGGATCTCGCGGAGCTTTCGGAGATAGAGCTCGGCCTCCTCGGCGCTCCTGAGATCAGGCTCGCTCACGATCTCGAGGAGGGGCTGGCCGCCACGATTGTAGTCGACGACCGTATAGAGACCGCCTCCGGCTCCGTGAATATTCTTGGCTGCGTCCTCTTCGAGATGCGCACGCGTAATGCCGATGCGCCGCTCGACGCCATCAACCTCGATACAAAGTTCACCGCGCCCGATCACCGGCGGCTCGAACTGGGAGTTCTGATAGTTCGAAGCGAGATCGGGATAGAAGTAATGCTTTCGGGAAAATGCCGTGTCGCGGTGGATCTCGCATCCGAGTGCGAGCCCAACGCGAATGGCGAGCTCGACCGCCCGTCGATTGAGGCGGGGAACGGAACCGGGAAGCCCGAGACAAGTCGGGCAAAGCTGCGTATTGGGCTCGGCGCCATAGGCCACCGAACACCCGCAGAAAAGCTTGGTCTCAGTGAGGAGCTGGGCGTGGACCTCAAGACCGATGACGGGTTCGTAGCGGGTCATCCAATTCCTCCGTTGAGGGCGGGAAGTCGGTCGAGGATGCCGTGCTTTTCCTCGATGGCGGCCGCCACGCGCAAGAGCGTCGCCTCAGTGAACGGCGCGCCGACGAGCTGGATGCCGAGCGGAAGGCCATCCGCATCGACACCCATCGGCGTGCTCACGGCGGGCATCCCCGCAAGGCTTGCGGGAAGCGTGAAATAATCGGAGAGGTACATGGCAAGCGGATCGTCACCGCGATTGTCGAGCTCGAAAGCCGGTGTCGCCGTCGTCGGGGTCACGAAGAGATCGCAGCGCTCGAACGCCGCATCGAAATCACGCCGGATGAGCGTTCGTGCCCGTCGCGCGCCTTGGACGAAGCGTTCAACATTCTCTTCCATCAAAAGGTAGGCACCGAAAAGGATGCGCCTCTTGACCTCCTCGCCAAACCCCTGGGCGCGTGTCGCCTCCATCATCTCGAAAAGCTCGTCCTTGGAGACGCGCTTTCCGTAACGGACGCCATCGTAGCGCGCCATGCCGCTCGAGCATTCAGCGGCAACAATCGCGTGATAGGTCGGCAGGGCGATGTTGGCGTGCGGAATCTCAATCTCGACGATCTCTGCACCATGCGCACGAAGCGTCTCGAGGACGGCATCGTGAGCGTCACGGATCGGCTCATGCTCGACCCGCTCGAGGGCCGGCTTAAGGATGCCCACGCGAAGGCCTTGGATATCGCGCGCCGGGGCGAGCTCGCGCTTCGAACTCCATGAGTCGAGCGGATCGTGTCCCCGCATCACCTCGGTGAGGAGCTGAAGGTCCCGCACACTCCGCGTGAGGGGTCCGGGTTGATCGAGCGAAGGCGCGAGCTGAATGAGGCCGTAGCGACTGAAGACGCCCACGGTCGGCTTGAGCGTGTTGAGCCCACAAAACGCGGCGGGCTGGCGCAACGAGCCGCCGGTATCGCTTCCGACCGAAAAATAACCATAGCCAGCGGCAACTGCGGCCGCGCTTCCGCCACTCGATCCGCCCGGGACTCTGCTCCGGTCCCAAGGGTTGCGCGTGGGATGGGCTGCAGAGCGCTCGGTCGATGAGCCCATGGCGAACTCATCGAGATTCGCTTTCCCAAGAAGGATCGCGCCCTCGGCCTCGAGCTTTTCGGCAAGCGTCGCGCTGAACGGGGCGCGGTAGCCTTCCAGCATTTTCGAAGCGGCCGTCGTTGGAAGACCCTTGGTGACGAAATTGTCTTTGAGCGTGAATGGGATTCCCGCAAGCCTACCAAGCGTTTCGCCGCTTTTTCGCTTCTCGTCGATGGTCCGCGCCCGCTCGCGCGCGCCCTCGGCGTCGAGGGCAAGCAGCGCCCCGATCTCCCCATCGTGCGCCTCGATTCGCCCCAGTGCATCATCGACAAGCTCGCTCGCCGTGAGGGTGCCCGCCTCGAGTGATTCGAGCGCTTCGATGAGATCACGCGGCGCGCTCATCCTTCACCCCCAAGGATCTTCGGAACTGCAAAGCCGCCATCGCTCGTTACGGGACCCATGGCGAGCGCCTCATCGCGCGGAAGGCTCGGCTCAAGCTTATCGTCACGCTGCGCGATGGGATCGAATGTGAGCGTCACCGTCGGCGGCACGCCGTCTTTATCGATCGTGTCGAGCACGCTGAGCATATCGACGAAATGCGTGAGCTCGCGCGCGTATTGTTCGATCTCTTCTTCGGTGAGGGCGATGCGCGAGAGCTCCGCCACGCGAAGGATCTGTTCCCGGGTGATAGGGAGTGAACTCATGGTGGGTAATACCTAGCAGATCCACGAAGCTTTTCCCGCTGAAAGAAGCTAAAAATCCACCCCATCCAAGGCTATTCTGTACCCATGAGCGTCATCGTGGAATCGCGCGGCCCCATCCGCATTTTCCGCCTCTCGCGCCCCGAGCGCCGCAACGCGATCGATCGGGACACCGCGCGATCGCTCGCCGACGCGCTCCGCGGGTTTGAGGCCGACGAAACATCGAAGATCGCGATCCTCACGGGCGATGGAGGCAATTTTTGTGCAGGAGCCGATCTCAAAGCCATCGCCGAGGGCACGCCCAACCGCTTGGAGCCCGAAGGAGATGCGCCACTCGGACCGTCTCGGATGTTGCTCCAAAAGCCGTTGATTGCCGCCATCGCGGGATATGCCGTTGCAGGCGGGCTCGAGCTGGCCCTCCTTGCCGATCTCCGGGTCGCCGAAAAGAGCGCCACGCTCGGCGTCTTTTGTCGCCGTTTCGGTGTGCCACTCATCGATGGCGGCACGGTCCGGCTCCCGCGGATCATCGGTCTCGGTCGGGCGCTCGATCTCATCCTCACGGGCCGCGCGGTCGGCGCGGAGGAAGCGCTCGCGATGGGGCTCGTCAACCGCGTCGTCCCCGACGGGCACGCGCTCGACGAGGCCATTCGGCTCGCCGAAAACATCCTCTCCTTTCCCGAAATCTGTATGAGGAGCGATCGGCTCTCGACCTATGAAGGCCTCGATCTTCCGCTCGAAGAGGCCCTTCGCAATGAATTTCGGCGAGGACGTGGCGCCCTCGAACACGAGACTCGGGCCGGTGCCATACGGTTTGTCGAAAAAGACTATTGAGAGATGAGACAATTGAGCCGGTCCAACAATGCCCTGCTCAAATCGGTGGGAACGCAGGATAGACATTCGGATGAATCGCAGGCAGGATGAGCCCGGCTCATTTCGAAGAAAGGTTCGGCCATGCTGCGCAGACGCGCCGATCTCTATCCCCTCTCCACGCACCTCATCTACTTCGGCACGCTCATCATCGCGTGGAACCACGGCACATTCGATTGGGTGATGTGCGCCCTCATCGCTCTGCTCTGCCTCACGGCCTTCCAGGGCGCGGTGCAAAACCACAACGCGATCCATTGCCCCGTCTTCAAAAAGCGCTGGATGAACCGCATCTATCAAGTGGTTCTCACGCTCATTTACGGCCACCCCTCGAGCTCATTCGTTCCCGGCCATAACCTCGGCCACCATAAGGCCACGAATAGCCCGAAGGACGCCATGAGGACGAGCAAGGCGCGCTTCAAGCTCCACATTCTCAATGTCCTCCTCTTCATCCTCATCGTGGCCAAGAGCGTCGCCAAGGCCGACTCGGCCTATACCGTCGCGATGCGAAAGCGTCATCCGGTGTGGTTCCGCCAGTTGATGACGGAAATCGTCGTCCTCTGGGCATTCAATATCGGCCTTCTCATCCTCGACTGGAAGCTCGCCCTTGCGCTCTGGTTCTTCCCGCATTTTTACGCGCAATGGGGCATCACGGGCATCAACCTCCTTCAGCACGATGGATGCGATCTCGAGAGCAAATACAATCACTCACGCAATTTCGTCGATCCTTTCCTCAATCTCCTCGCGTTCAACAACGGCTTCCACACCATCCACCACATGAGGCCCGGCCTTCACTGGAGCCTTACGAAAAAAGCGCACGAGGAAGAGATTGCTCCCCACATCCATCCAAATCTCGAGCAAAAAAGCCTCTTTCGTTATCTCTTCGTCACCTACCTTCTGAACCGCCGCGAGGACTACCTCGGCAATCCCTTCTTCCCGCCTCCCGATCCGCCCGATGAGGATTGGATCCCGGCGCCCGAGGAAACGCCCGAGGATCTTGGAGCCGTGACCGTTTAGGCGCCTCTGGGCAGCTTCATCGGCAAAGTGATCGGTGAGTTCGGTGGAGGCTCAGGCGGCATCATACGGGCCGTCTTCGTCTCCGCCGCCTTCGACGCTCCGAGCGTAGGCGCGACCTCGTTCCGTGATGCGAACGAGCGGTTGGCCGTAGGTCCCGACGATGTTGGCGCGCGCCTCGATGAGCCCATCGCGGAGCAAATCAACGACGCTGACCACGCGTTCCTTCCTCACCTCGGGCATCACCCCGGGGAGGAGATGGGTGGAATGGAACGCACCGCGCCGACTGCGATCGAGTCGGTAAAGCTGCCGAATAAAGAGGCGCTCCTCTTCGCTGAGCTCGTTCATCCGGCGCCCACCGTGGGGCGCGCTCCCCTTCTTGAACCTCGTCATCGCTTCCTCCTCGCGTGTCTTCCCCTCGAGCCAATCATACCTGAGCGATGGGCGGAGATCGAGCCATCAAGGGGCGAGACTTTCGCGTCCGCTCCAAGCGAGCCCTCGCGCCCCGTGATGGCTCATAAGGCCGGTAGTGAGAGAGAACGCGCCCCCTCGTTCCCGAGCGATGGAGCCCACTCGGCCACCCTCCGTTTGCCGCCGAAGGCAGCTCCCCTGCGGTTGAATCCAGCCGGAGCGTGCCCCGCGGCCCTTAGCCGATCAGATACATCAGTCCGCCAATCGCCCCGATGGCGACAGCGAGCCCGATGACAATCCACCCGACCGGAACTCCCGGAAGGGGATCGTCATCAAAGGCTCCTTGCGCTTCGCTTCCGCTGTCCACTTCGATGCGGGTTGGGAGATCCGAGTCTCGCTCATCCCCGCTCCCCGCCGCTCCATCTCGGGCGTCTGACTCCCAGAGGTGGCTCTCGTCGAGCGCCGCCTGCATCGCCGCCGCCATCTCGGCAGCACTGCCAAAGCGATGGGCCGGCTTCTTCGCAAGCGCCCTCTCGATGATCGCCTCGACCGAACGAGGGAAACGAAGGCCCGGCACCCGAGCGGAGATCGGAATCGGTGTGGTCGCGACCTGATGCTTGATGAACTCCATCGAGGTCTTGGCCTCGAAGGGCAGTTTTCCCGTGAGAAGCTCGTAAAGGATGATTCCGAGCGAGTAGATATCGCTTCGACCATCCAACGTCTGCCCTTGCGCTTGCTCCGGGCTCATGAACTCCGGTGTCCCAAAGACCATGCCCTCACGCGTGAGCATCATCGAGCCCGGCGCCAACTGTTTTTCGCTGACTTTGGCGAGCCCAAAATCCAGCACCTTCGGGAAATCGGGAATGCCCCCTTGGGTGGTCAGAAAGATATTCTCGGGCTTGAGATCTCGATGAATGATGCCGGCGCGATGCGCCTCTTCGAGCGCCCCCGCGACTTGAACCATGATGCGAAGCGCGCGCGCCACGTCAACGGGGCCATTCCGTCGCACCTCTTGGGCCAGGTTATGCCCCTCGAGGTATTCCATCACGAAATAGCAGGCCCCATCTTCGAGCTGACCGTAAAGAAAGACTCGCGCCGTGTTCGGATGGCTGAGGTGGCTCATCGCCCTCGCCTCACGTCGAAAGCGCGAGACCAGATCGGCACGGCTGAGGTATTTCGAGTGCAGGATCTTGATCGCGACCGAGCGGTTCATCTCTGGCTGCTCGGCACGATACACCGAGCCCATTCCGCCCGCGCCGATGCGCTCGACGATCCGAAATTGATCGGCGATCTCCCTGCCTATATAGCTCGATGGCACGCCCGAGAGCATAGCAGCTCACGGGAAAAATCTACAGATTAAGCGTCAGCGAATCGAGAAGAGCACGAATGCACCGCGGCGCGTGTCTGAGGGGCGCATTCTGCGCGCCGCCTCGAAAGCGCTCGCGCAGCGTCTCACCCTGGCGGAGCCAGCGACGCTCGAGCGGTCGGATGCGCCGCCTCGACCTCCGCTTGCCCCACCACGATGAGCTCATCGAGGAGCGAGAACGCGACGGCGATGAAGAGTAGATCCGCGACGAAGAGGTGGATGATTTGGAGCGCAGCCGGCGCAGCGAGAAGGACATTCACGAACCCAACCGCCATCTGGACCAAGAGGAGTGCCAGAACCGCGCGGGAGGTTGTGCGAAGCGGCCCCTCATCGAGCGCACGCGGAATATGCAAGAACAAGAGATAGAGCGCTGTAACGATCGCGAGCACGGGGTGGACGATGCGCAGACGAACGAAAAGATGCGCATCATGCGCCTGCTTCTGGCGCCAGCCTTCAGCGAACGTCTCGGCCGGAAAGATCGTATCGCCAAGCGCCGTGATCGCGCCCACGGCCGAAACGATCACGAGCAAAAAGACACCGAACCAAGACGCGAAGGATGCGCGCGGAAAGAGGCGCGACGGATGAGCCCTTCCCGCGGCGGCGCGAACCATCCAACTGATCGCGAGGATCATGAAAAAGGTGTTGGTGAGGTGGAGCGCCGCCCAATATCCGCGCGCCTCGGAGGGATTCGTCGCGACATATCCGAGCTTGACCTGTGCCGCCCCGACCAATCCTTCGAAGATGATGAAGAGGAGAGAGGCGAGCGCCGTCCGGCGGAGCAAGGAGCCCTTCGGGGCGATCCGACGCGAAGCGACGACGAGACCGATCGCAAAAAGGCCCGTGAGCGAGGAGGTGATGCGATGGGCGAGCTCGATATAGGTCTTGGTCTCACTGAAATCGGGGACGACCTGCCCATGGCATAGGGGCCAATTTTCACCACATCCATCGCCGCTGAGGCTCACCCTGACGAAGGCGCCCCAGAGGATCACGAAGATGGTGTAAGCCAAAAAAAGGACGGCCGCCTTATGAAAGCGCCGGTATTCGATGGAGGGTGCATTCACTGAATCGCTCTCGCTCTTTGGGTCAAGAGGTTCCCTTGGAGGTTCTCCTGCCGGATTCGCTCTCGCTCATCGAGGGAAGCCTGGGGGCAATCAGCGAGGCGCGCAATAGGAGAGCGGAAGTGAGTCGGCCTGCAGGGGCCAGAAAGTTGTGGCAATGTGGCTGAGTTCCTCAATCGACGATTGGGATACGGAGCTCGTCTCGGTTCTCATCGCGCAAAATGGAGACCACGATCGCCTCTTCCCCGCGGAGCGCTTCAAAGGCTTGCATCGCTTCTTCGGGGCGCTCGATGGACCGGCCGTTGAGCGCCAGAATCACATCGCCAGGTCGGAGGTCAATCGGCTCGCCCGATCGCGTGTAAAGGCGCGACCGGAGCACACGAAAGCCGCGGAATCCACCCTCCACACGATAAGGCTCGAGCTCAAGGCGCTGAAGGACGCGCCCGAGACCTCCCTCAATCACGCGGTGGAGCTGAAAGCGCGGAATCTCAAGCTCTGCGTGCTCGGCACCGCCCGTCGAAACCTCCGCGGGAGGAGCCTCGACTACAAGCTCCTCGGCACGACTCGAGCAGCCGCTGAGCAAAAGGTTCATGCAGGCGAGCGCAAAGAAAGTCATCGGCAGACGCATAGGAGCATCCGATGCGAAAATCACCGAGGCGTCAAAATTTTGACTGGGCTCCTCATTGAGCCAGCCGTCAACGGATGCCCCTCGCTTCAAGCGCGGCAAGAATCGCCACTTCGACGGCTTCGAGGGTCGCCGAGGCATCGATCCTCTCAAACGGTATGTCGCGGAGGCGCTCGGGAAGCGCCGAATAGGCGCGCGCGATCCGCTCCTGTAAGGCGTCGACCTCAAAGATCTCCTCGTCCGAGCCGCGCAGCGCTCTTCTTCTCCCCGCTTCGGCCGGTGGGACATCAAAAAGGAGGACAAGATCGGGCGTTCGGGCATACCGATTGAGCTCGAGCAACCAAGGAATGCTCGCCTCACCGTCTTCGCCTGTGGCCGATTGATAGGCGAGCGAACTGTAGAGGTATCGATCGCAGAGGACGATCTCGCCACGCTCGAGGCGCGGTTCAATCTCGCACTCGAGATGGTCCATGCGATCGGCGGCGAAGAGCAGTGCCATGGTTTCCATCCGAGGAGAGCGCCCTCCATCGGCGGTCGGTACGACCAAACGCCTCCGAAGCGCTTGCCGGATGAGGACACCGATGGGGCCGTCGCTCGGCTCGCGCGTCAAATGCACGGCACGCCCCTTTTCGCGGAGCCTCGACGCGAGACGCTCGGCCTGCGTCGAGGTTCCAGAGCCATCGATCCCCTCAAAGACGATGAAGGCGCTCTTTGGGCTCATTCGAGCTCTTCCTCATCCCAGAGCGAACCGAACTTCAGCGTGATGCCGAGCATGGTGTAGATCTGTGGATCGAAGCGGCCCTTGTCGGGCTTTAGGAACACGTTCCCGTAGATCCGTCGCTCTTTTCCGAGCACGCCCTCAAACGTTCCCCAGATATTGAGGCGTTTATTGAGCGTGAACTCGAGCGCCCCCCCGATGCGTCCGCGGACGAGGTTTTGACGCGCTTCCTCACCGAGCGGAGCGTGGAGCATGCTGCGATTGTCTCCCGCCCAATCCCAGCGATCCGAATGATAATCCATGGCGACCCAGAGCGAAACCGCGCCCGCCCGGTTGAAGTGGATCGTCCCGATCGCGTCAAGACCGAGATAGAACGAGTTGGTCTTATGCTCGCCCTCGGCTCCGGCCACGCCGCCACCAAGGACCGGCGTGTCGGGCTCGCTCGCGCGCTTCGGCCCAAGCCCCCCACCGAGCGTGAGCCGACCTCCGACCGAAAGCTGCTTCAACGGCTGCACACCGGCTTTCGCAGATAGCTCGAATTGATTGAGGCGACCCATCGTATGGAAAGCAAAGCCCGCCTCGAGGTATTTCATGATACCCACGCCGAGCTTCATATGCGCCATCGGCAAATATCCGAGTCCGATGTCGAGGATCGCAAGATCCGAAGGGAGAACGGCCGCGCTATGACTCGTGGCGCTCCGGATGGCGATTTGACGCTCTCTTTCGAGCGCGCGCTCTTCCTCAGGCGTGAGTTGATCGAATCCAACCAGCGTAAAGCTCAGGACGCGAACTTCGTCGGATGAACGGAGTGCGATCACTTCGGAATGCGGGCGGTAATCTTCGGCACGGATTTCGAAGCGATGCGAACCGATGGGAAGCTCACCCTCCCACGGAACCGGCCCGATGAGGTCGTCGTTGAGGTAAAACTGCGCGCCCGAGATGTTGGCCTCGATCCGAACCGGCGTTCCCTCAACCGCGAGCACGGCGTTGATCTCGCAGTCTTGCCCTGGGGCGGTATTGCAGGTCGTCCGAAACTCCTGCCGTCCGGGGGCGATCACGCGGATCGCATGAGTCCCTGCCGGGATTTCGCTCACGACGACAGGGGCCTCACCCTGATCTTCATTGTCGACGAAGACCCGCGCCTTTGCGACATCGGCGTTGACGATCACGCGTCCCGGCGCTCGCTCAATCGGAGCGAGCCTGAGCTGAAGCACCGCCTGCTTTCCTGCCTCGACCGAGGCAACTGCCGTCGCCTCCTGATAGTCGTCGTGCGTCGCCTCGACGAGATGCTCTCCGGGCGCAAGGTCTTCCACGGTCACAGGAGATTCGCCGACGGGTTCGCCGT
>JAAZAH010000374.1 GCA_012514415.1 Sandaracinaceae bacterium | reverse complement strand
TCGAGCATGAAGCCAAGCTCATCGAGCGCGCCAGGCTCTCGCGGCTCGTCCGCGCTCATGAAAACCTCTCGCTCCTCCGGAGGCTCGGAGAGCTCAGCGCGAAGCAGAGAGCGCATTACGAAGCCATCCGCAATTGTGAAGCTCACCCCCTCTTCTCCCTATAGAGAGCCGCGTGATAGCCTCGCGCAATGCGCTTCAGATCGCCGGCCTCTCTCTTCGCTCCCCTTCTCTTTACGTTCGTTTTGGCCTGTGGCTCATCGCCCGACGAACTCCTTGAGCCCGAGATCGGCCCCTACGCCCTCTACGAGCTCGAGATCACGGACGAAGATTCTTTTTTCGACCTCCCCTTTCCCAACGACCTCCGGCGCTCGGAAAGCGGGAGCCTCGTCCTCGATCACTTCCCGAATCCGACCAAGGTTCCCCTTCTCGATCGCTACATCATGGCGGCGAGCGAGCTCAAGGGCTTTGGCACCACGACGCCCGTTTACTTCCGCTTCGAAGCGCCGGTCGATACCCGAACGCTCCCCGCCTCAGTCGAGGAAGCGCTCTCCGAAGATTCCTCGGCCTTTCTGGTCGACATTGATCCCTTGAGTCCCGAACGCGGAAAGCGGCATCCGGTCGAGGTCTTTTACCAGCCCTCGGGCACCGAATACTGGCGCGCGAACACGGTCGCGATTCGCCCGGTGCATGGGCGGCCGCTCGCATGGGGGAGGCGGTACGCGGCCGTGATCCTGCGCTCCGTCAAACCCGAAGAAGGCGAAGGCTATAAGCGGGGGCCCGCGCTCAGCGCGTTGATGGAGGGAAATGCCGAGGGAGTGCGCGCCGAGGTGAACGCGCTCTACAAGCAAGCCGCGAGCGATCTCGAAGAGTTCGGCATCCGCACCGAGATGATCCTCTCCATGAGCGTCTTCACCACTCAGGATGATTTCCTCCTACTCGAGGCAGCGCGAGACCATCTTCTAAAAACGCTCCCAGAGCCCGATTGGATCGGCGAACCGCGCGCGCTCGGTCACTACGGGAACCTGAACGTCGTCGACGGTTTTTATCCCTCGCCGATCTATCAGCACGGCACACTCCCCTACCCCGTTGAGGGTGGGCATTTTGTTTTTGACGAAGCGGGGCATCCAGCGCTTGTCCGCGAGTTTGAGCAGCGCGTTTCCTTCTCCATCCCGACGAGCGAAATGCCGGCCGCAGGCTATCCGCTGGTGCTCTACGCGCATGGAACCGGCGGGAGCTATCTCAGCTACGTCAACGATGGGACCGCCGCATCGCTCGCCGCCCGCGGGATCGCCATGATGGGCATCGATCAGATCCACCACGGCCCCCGCCTCCCGCCCGAGGCCGGCCAAGAACCCGAGCTCTTCGTCTACAACATCCTGAATCCCCACGCCTTCCGCTATAACGCGCTGCAAGCCGCGCTCGATGTCGTTCAACAGGCCCGTTTCGCCGTGCGCGCCGAAATCGATGGCGAACTGATCGGACGACCCGACGAACGTATCGTCTTTGACACCAACAAGATCTACTTCATGGGCCACTCTCAAGGCGGGCAGAACGGCCCTCTCTTTCTCGCAATCGATGATACGGCGCGCGGTGCGATGCTTAGCGGAGCAGGCGGTCAGCTCACCATCGCGCTCATCGAAAAAACGGAGCCGCTCAACATCCCCGAGATCGTGGGGCTCGTCCTCAATCTCCCAGGCTCCACGACCGAGGAGCAGCTCGCGCTCGAGAACGTCTCCACCGAACATCCCGTACTCAACCTTTTGCAGATGTGGATCGAGATCGGCGACCCCGTAAACTATGCGCATCGTTTCTTCCTCGCGCCGCGGAAGGGCCACGAGAAGATCCCCATCTTCCAAACCGAAGGCGTCGACGATAGCTATACGCCCCCAGCGAGCATCGAAGCGCTCGCCGTCGCCGCCGGCATCCCGCTTCTTAAGCCCGTCATCGTCCCTCTCGAAGAATATGAACGCGTGGGCATTTCAAGCGTCTGTCCTCCGGTCTCGATGAACGCCAACGGGGTGACGGCCGGACTCTCCCAATACGATTCCGAGACCGTCGGCGCGAGCGACGGTCATTTTGTGACGAGGCGCGAGCCCGCTGCAACGCAGGTCGCACATTTTTTCGAGACGCTCGCGGCCGGATCCGCTGAGATTCCGATTGGCCATCCCTGCGACTAAGGCGCGCCCCCTTGGCGAGAGGGCAAGCTCACGCACGAAGGCGACGCGTGGGTTTGTGCACTTCGCTTCGAGCGGCGTTTCAATTGCTCGCATCGCCCCTTCTGCTCTATGGTGAAGGGGCGATGAACGACATTTTGAGCGGGGAGCTCAGTCTCCCGATTCTCCCTCTCCGAAATTCGGTGCTCTTCCCTGCCTCGGTTGTGCCGGTGAATGTGGCGAGGAAGCGTTCGATTCGGCTCGTCGAATTCCTCGAGAGCAATGAGAGGGGCGTGCTCTTCGCGGTCGCGCAGCGCGATCCAACGGTCGAAGATCCGACAATCAGCGATCTCTACGAAGTGGGCACCATCGCGCGCATCCTTAAAATCATCCGCCTTGGTTCCCGAAGTTATTCGATCGTGCTCCAAGGGATGTCGCGCGCGAGGCGAATCGAAGAGATCTCGACGCAGCCCTTTCTGAGCGGGAAGGTCGCGGCGCTCGAACCGACCGATACGCCCGAAGAGCACGCGAACGCTCAAGAGCTCCTTCTCCCGCTCCGCGAGCTCGCCCAAGCGTATTTCAGGGAACTTCCAGCCCCTCGCCGAGACACGCAAAACATTCTCGAGAATGTCCAAGAGATCGGCGCGATGTCCGATCTTATCGCTTCGAATCTTCCCGTACCCATCTCGGAGAAGCAATCCATCCTCGAAGAGCTCTCCGCATTCGCTCGTGCGAGGCGCGTTTTTGCTCTCGTCGAGAGACGGGGCGAGGTCGAGCGCGTCCGCAAAGAGATCGGCGCGATGGTTGAAGATGAGCTCTCGCGTTCCCAGCGCGAACTGATCCTCCGTCAGCAGCTCAAGGCGATCCGTCAGGAGCTTGGGGAAAACGACGGTGAGGAAGAAGAGCTCGAGCAGCTCCGCGATCGCGTCGCACAAGCCAAGCTGCCGCCTGAGGCGGAGAGTGCGGCAAGGCGTGAACTCCGCCGGATGAGCGCGATGTCGCCCGCCAGCGCCGAATACCAGGTGGCGCG
>JAAZAH010000373.1 GCA_012514415.1 Sandaracinaceae bacterium | reverse complement strand
TCGCTCCGCGCCTTCGCGAACAAAAGAGCGGCTTCATCCTGAACGTCGCCTCGAGCGCGGGCATCGCTTCGCTCCCTGAGATGGGTCCTTACAACGTCTCGAAAGCCGGCGTCGTGGCGCTGTCCGAGACGCTCTATACCGAGCTCGGTCAATACGGAATCGGGGTGAGCGCGCTCTGCCCGACCTTCTTCAAGACCAATCTCCTCGCGACCATGCGCGCGCCCGACGCCGCGCAGCACGAAAAGGCAAAGAACTTCTTCGATCGCTCGAAGATCACCGCCGAAGAGGTCGCGAAGATCGCGCTCGAAGGCCTTGAAGCGGGCGATCCCATCATCATCCCGCAGTTGGACGGGCGCGTCGTTCATGCGCTCAAGCGGCTTTCACCGAAGTTCTATTTCGGGCTGATCAAAAACGGCCTGAAGAGCCCCATCGGCCAAAGAATCCTCGGCTGATCCCGCTCGGCCTTCGCTGCGAACGCGCGCATTTTTAGACGCACCGAGACGCGTCCAAATGCGCGCGTCTGCTCTTGGCGATTGAGCGTCAGCCCTCGGGTGCGCGCCGAAAGCTGCCCGGAGAGCGACCGGTCCATCTCCGAAAGGCCCGGCTGAAGTTGGCGACGTCCGAATAACCGAGACGCCCGGCAATCTCATCGAGCGTGTGGTCGGTGGTCATGATGAGCTCCATCGCGCGTTTGCTGCGGAGCTCATCGAGGAGCTCGGTGTACGTCGTTCCCTCCTCGGCGAGGCGACGTTTGAGAGTGCGAGGTGAAGTGGCGAGCTTCTTCGCAATGCCCTCAAGACTGAGCACTCCGCCTTCGACAAAGAGCAAACCCTTCACCCGCTCCCGATAGCTTCGGATGCGGCTCGCCTCCTCGAGCTCGCGCTCGCACTGTTCAGTCGCGAGCTTCATCGCGGCGGCGTTCGCGGTCTCGATGCCGCGATCGAGGTAGTGGCGGGGGAAGATCAACCGATGCGCATCGGCGTCGAAGGTGACCGTCCCCGGAATCATCCCCTCGATCTTTTGAAAGAAAACGGGCGCCGGAAAGCCCATCTCCGCCCGCCCCTCCACCGGATGCCCGAGGAGCGCTTGTCCCATGCGCGTAAATCCGACCGCGATCGTGATGAGGATGAATTCGCGCGCGCGCCCAAGATCGGTCCGCTCTACAAGTGTGATCGTCCCCTCATCGCCTTCCTCCTCGAGCTTGATGGCGATGGCGGGAAAGCGCGTTGGCGCAAATCGGACGGCGAGCTGCAGCGCCTCCCGGACCGTACTCGCTGTGAGCGCGGCAAAACCGAGGTAGCCATGCGACGAAATTTGCATCTGAAGCCCCATCGCGAGGCCAAGGGCTGGATCGCCTGTAAGCTCGATCGCGCGCTCAATTAACGCCTCGAGGGCCGTGAGAGAAGTGCGCGCCGTGGGATCGTCGAGCGATGCACGATCGTCGATGATGCCTTTGAGAAGCTCTTCTTCCCCGACACCATAGCGTTCGACGACCTTGAGCAAATCGAGGAGGTACGTCGAAGAGAGTCCGTAGCTTTCGCTCGCCATAGACAACTGCGTCGCTCTCGAGTCTCTCTTATGATGCCTCGAAAGTCGAGCCGCGGCGTCTTGAACAGCTCGGATCGCGTTCGATGGCGCTCACCACACGGCGAGTTTTGTGAAAGAAGCGCAACGAACTCCTTCGGGCGCGAACGAGTCATGGGACGAGACAGTCAAATCGATGCATGCTGACTCCATGAGCGCGAAGCATTTCTCCCTCAAAGACATCCTAGGACTTCGAGCGATCGAGCGCGATGAGTTCGAGGGATGCGGACCGAGCTATCCGTGGGGCGGCCTCTACGGCGGGCAGATCCTCGCACAGAGCCTCATCGCCGCGGCCAAGACCGTCGAGGGTGCGGGAGAGGCGCCGTTTTTGCCGCACTCACTTCACGCCTATTTTATTCGAAGCGGCCGGATGGGCGCAGCCGTTCGCTATCACGTGACAAGGCTTCGCGATGGAAGATCTTTCGCCACGCGTCGAATCCAGGCCATTCAATCGGATGAGCTCATCGCCGAGGCAATGTGCTCATTTCACCGGCCTGAGCCTTCGCTTGATCTCCAGCGCGAATCGCGGCCCATGCCTCCGCAAAGCCGCCTCGAACGTCATCGTTGGAGCCCCATCGTCGACCGCCTTTACCTCCCCGAAACTTCGGACGATGCGCACGCGGCGTTGATGCGCTTCGATGAAAAACTGGACGATGCACCGGAGCTCCATTTCGCTGGGCTCGCCTTTCTTTCGGATGATCTACCTACGGAAGCGCTCGGACTCTTTCGACCGGAGCACCTCATTCCAGGGCGCGACCCGTGGCCGTTTTTCAGCGCAAGCCTCGATCATGCGATCCACTTTCACGCCCCCCTTCGCGTGGACGAATATCATCTCCATGTCTTCCGCGCGACGCGCTTCAATGGCGCGCGTGGCCTCTCTCGCGGCGAGGTCTTCTCGGCCGAGGGGATCCACGTCGCGAGCGTCGTGCAGGAGATCCTATTGCGTGAAAAGCGTTGAGTCGCGCCGTGCCGCCGTGACGACGAGCCGCTCACTGTCCTCGTCATAAGCGCGCTGATCGAAACCTCCGTGGAGGACCAAGGCGAAGAGCCCTGCGTCTTCAAGTGCGCGAAGGATCTCGGGGACGAGGAAATAGCGCTGAGGGATGGCGCCTTCGACCGGCTCGCCTCCGCCTTCGGGCTCGTAGCGATAGCGGACGTCGAGAAGCTGCGCCGCTCGGTCCCAGCGTGACGACTCGAACACGCGGTAGCGAACTCCGTCAACCTCAACTGGAGCGAGCTCGTCTTCTTGCCAATCGTCGCGCCAACCCCCGGATCCTTTCCCGGAGCCGGCGTCGCTCTCCTCATCCTCGTCTTGGTCCACTTCGCCCTCGGCGTGAAAATCATCCGCGGGCCAAACGTCAAAGATGAAGAGGCCATCACGCTCGAGATGCGCGCGGACGGCGCGAAGGCAACCGAGGAGCGCTTCCGAGTCCAAGAGGCAGAACATCGCCGTATAAGGCGCGATGATCCGATCGAAGCGCTCCCCGAGCTCAAAATGCTCCATCTGGCCCTCAATCCACTGCACCTCATCGCCGCCCGGAGCCGAGCGCCCAAGGTGGATCGCCTCGGAGGAACGTTCGAGTGCTGTCACACGGAGGCCCTCGTCGACCAAAGCCCGAGCGATGCGCCCATCCCCCGCGCCGAGCTCGAGCACGCTTTCCGCGCCGTACATCGCGCGACGATAAAACTCAACATCCCCCTCGTTTCCGCGATGGAGCGCGCGGTAGAATCGATACGGATATTCGGCCATGATCCTTGTCTAGCGCTTCAAGCCAACGCGCGCCTCTCGCTTCGAGCCATGCAGAAGACCAACAAACCGGAAACCACCGTCGGCGCTGACCATTTCGATCGTCAGTTCTACGAGACGCACTATTACGATCCGCGCACTCAGGTGAACTCGACTGAGCAAGCGAGGAAGCTCGCCCGGTTCATCTTCTCCTACCTCGATCTCCTCGAAGTCGAAGTCTCGAGCGTGATCGATTTTGGATGCGGCATCGGGCTCTTCAAAGATGCGGTCCGCGAAATTGATCCCGCCATCGAGTACGAGGGGGTCGAGATTAGCCGATACGCCGCGGAAACCTATGGCTGGTCTCATGGATCGGTCGTCGATTATCGCGCCGAACATCCTTCGGACCTCGTCTTCTGTCAAGGCGTCCTCCAATACCTAAACGCGCGCGACGCCGATCGCGCCCTCCGCAACCTGGCACGTCATGCCGATAGCGCGCTCTACCTCGAGGTGCTCACGCTCGAGGATTGGGAAGAGAATGTAAACCAGGAGCTTACGGATTCGCGCTGCTTACTTCGGCCCGCGAATTTTTATCGGGAGCGCCTCGATCGCCACTTCATCTCCTGCGGCGGCGGACTCTTCGTCAAGCGCGATGAAGGCATCACGCTGTACGAGCTCGAGCGCGGCTACCCCTTTTTAAGCTGAGCCGGCAAATCTTCGTTCCCGCTATCCGACCAATCGGGGCGTCCCCAGCGCCGCTCTTGCGCCTCGGCGATCACCTCCGCGCCCATCAATAAGATCACGGCGATGAGCTCGAAGCCAAAAAGAATGATTACGGCCGTGGCGAGCGAGCCGTAGACGACATTGACGATGCTGAGCGCGCTGAAATACCAGACGAGAAAAGCGCGACTGCCCTCCCACGCCACCGCAGCAAAGAACCCTCCGAGAAGGGCGAGGCGCTTTGAGATCCGCACCGGAGGCAGCACCTTGTAGATGGCTGCGAAGAGGATGATCTGCGCGAGGAAGCTCGCGACATAGAGCGAAGCGCGCAGGAGGTTATCGCTCAAGATGGGATGCTCCCGAACGAGCCGAGAGTTCTCCGAGAGGCTCTGAAATGCCGTCGTGCCGAGCGTAAGGAGCAAGAGACCAAGGAGGACGATCGAGAGCAAAAGGAATGGCTTGATCACCGCGAGGAAAATATGGTTCTTCCGTATCACGCTCTCGGTCTCGAAGACGATCTCCATCGCCTCTTCGAGGATGCGAAAGATGGCGCTCGCGACGAAGACGATCACGCCAAGGCCGACCCAGCCGATCACGCCGCGCGCTTCGAAGGCCGCGCGGATGGTCTCAATGAGCGGTTCCGCGTTTGCCGCGAGCGCAAGCTCGAGCTGAACCGTGAGCACGTGGATGAGCTCCTCCTCTCCGACGAACTTCGACAGGCCGACGAAGACGAGGATCATCAACGGCAGAATGGACAGAAGGAAATAATAGGCGATGGCGCCCGAGATGAGCAGACCTCGATGGCGTACGAAGCGCCTAAAGACCGCCGAGATGAAGTTCCGGCGTTTTTCGGCATCCATCACGCGTGAAACTCCACCGGAAGGATGGAGGCGCACGAAAATTCAAGATGCGCGCCCCGCGATCGGAACTGTGTATTTTCTCTCTCAGTCATCATCTTTCCATCCGGGAAGCCCTTGTTAAATGCCCCCCCATGGCTCCAATGACAAGAAAACTTCATCGAGAGCGCTCCGTCCGGAGCGCCTCAATCGTTCGCTTTCGCGCCGGCGAGCGCCTTGCTCCCACCATATT
>JAAZAH010000372.1 GCA_012514415.1 Sandaracinaceae bacterium | reverse complement strand
GGCCCCCCGTTCAAGGAGCGGCCGGATGGCGTCGCTCGAGCGAAAGAGCGGAAGGTATCGCTCGGGATGCGCGATCACGGGACGCAGGCCGCGGAGCTGTAGATCGAAAAAGCGCGCGTCGAGCGCGAGAGGAAACTGGGCCTCGGGGAGCTCGATGAGCGCGGCCCTTCCCCCGGGATAAGGCACGCCCTCCCCCTCGAGAAGTCGATGGAAGACGCGATCATCGAGATGATGCTCCGCCGCGAGGCCAAGCTCGGGGATGCCGGCTTCGGTTCCTACGGCCCCTCGAAAGGCTTCCATCGCTGCAAGAAGCCCCTCGCGGTCATTCTCGAAATATGCGCTCCGGATGTGGGGCGTCGCGACGGCTCTCTCAAATCCGAGCGCGCGCAGTCCGCGCAGGAGCTCGAGCGCTTCGGCGTCGGTCCGAACGCCATCGTCGACACCGGGAAGGAAGTGCACATGAAGATCGATGAAGCCGCTCATCAGCTCATTCCTTCGAGAGCGCTTTCGCCCGCTCAAGAAGAACGCTTCGCTCGTTCAGCGTTGGATCGGCGAAGGCTTCGTCGAAGAGCGCGCGGAGGATCCGGCCGATGGAGGGCCCCGGCTTGAGCCCGACTTCGCGGATGAGATCGCTCCCCATGATCGCGAGATCTTTTTCGGTGAGCGGGAGGCCGGAATCGAGATCCATTCTTATTTTATCTCGCACCGCATCGATATCCTTTGTTTTTTCTGGGTGGAATGCGCGGAGGATGGCGAGCGCATTCTCCCACTCATCGTGGCCCGCGAGGCGGGCGAGACGTCGCCATTGCTCCGGGCGCTCGAGCTCGGGAAGCGTGGAGGCGGCGCGGATCAGAAGCGGGACGCGGCGCATCTCATCACGAGAAGAGCGAAGCTTGCGGAGAAGGGCCTCGGCCGTCTTGGCACTCGAACCTGCATCGGCGTGGAGGCCTCGGAGAAGCGCGGCGAGGCGGATACAGAACTCGGGCTCGAGCCGATCCATCGCCGCGAGCGCTTCCGCAAATGCCGCTCTTCGCTCTGCGGCATACGCCCCGAGCTCCGCGTCGATCGTCCGAAGAATTCCGGTTCGGGCCATGATCTCGAATGCGATGGAAGGACGGCGCGCTTTCAGCGCCTTCTGCCACTCATCTCGGATCCTCTCTCCACTCACTTTCGCAAAAATATCGAGTGAGGGCTCGAACGCCGCCTCGGTTTCTGGAGCGAGACGGAACTCGAGCGTCGAGGCGAAGCGCGCCCCGCGAAGGATGCGGAGACCGTCTTCCCGGAACCGCTCAAGTGGGTCGCCGACCGTCCGAATGATCCCGCGCGCAAGATCGAGCTGCCCACCAAAAGGATCGATGAGCTCGTCTTTGATGAGGTCGTAGGCAATGGCGTTGATGGTGAAATCGCGCCGGGCGAGATCTTCGCGGATGTCGTCGACAAACTCGATCTCGTCGGGGCGTCGACCGTCCGAATAGCTCTTTTCGCCGCGAAGCGTCGTGACCTCGAAGGACATCCCGCGAAGCAGCACCGTGATGGTTCCGTGAGCGATCCCGGTGGGAATGGTGCGTCTGAAGAAGGAGCGCGTCTCTTCGGGACGTGCGTTGGTCGCAAAATCGAAATCCTTCGCCTCTTTCCCGAGCAAGAGGTCGCGCACACATCCCCCCACGAGCCACGCTTTTCGATCGTTTTTCGCGAAAATTTCGACGAGCTCGTGAACGGCGCGCGGGAGGCGCTCTGGCTGGATGGTGGCATGCATTTTTCGTGAGGGCGTTCGGTGGGACGCTCGTTCGGCGCGCCCTGGAGAAAATTTTGGAAGGAAATCCGAGGTCGATCGCGCCATCTCGGGGATGCTGTGAAGATCGCCCGACGCGCAGCGACGCGCCGAAAAGCTGAAAATCCTTGGAGGGCTTTCTGGGAAACCGGAAAAAATTGAGCCCCGCGCGACGTTCGCTCGAGAATCGAACCGGCGTGATCGATGTTAAGCCAAAGGAAGGTGCATAGCCATCGGCCTCAAGCCTCGCTATGCTCCGCAAAGGACCATCTGGTCCAGCAGAACCCATGAAGAGACGTCTCCTCCAGCTTGTCGCCTGCGCGGCCGTCTTATCGGCCGCCTCGTTCTTGAGCTTCAACCGTGAGCCGAACGGTCTCGATGTCAACATCGACGGCTCCTCAAAGGCTCAAGCGGCGAAGCAGCGCGAAAACTACGATCTCATCCGCCTCTCCGCGCTCCAGCGTGCCGTCTTTGAGGTGAAGAACCGCTACGTCGAGCCCGATCGCATCGACTACCAACGCATGCTCCTCGCGGGCCTTTCGGCGCTCCAGCGAAGCGTCGCCCCGCTCATCGTCCGCTATGATGAGGGCGCGCCGACCTTCGACGTTCAAATCAACGAACAAAAGCGCACCTTCAAAGTCGACGATATCGATAGCCCTTGGGCTCTATCCGCGCGGGCTCGTGAGGTCTTCGAGTTTCTGCTTCCAGAGCTCTTAAAGGAGCCCGATCTCGATCTCCGCGACATCGAATACGCCACCGTCAACGGGATGCTGCGCACGCTCGATCCGCATACCGTCCTCCTCTCTCCCGAGATCTTTGCCGATATGCAAGCGAGCACGCGCGGCGAGTTCGGTGGGCTCGGCATCGTCATCTCGATTCGCGACGGCCATCTCACGGTGATCCGGCCCATGGAAAACACCCCGGCCTCACGTGCGGGCATTCAAAAGGGCGATCGAATCGTTCAGATCAACGACGAGTCCACCCTGAACATGCCCCTCACCGACGCCGTCAACCGCCTCCGCGGCCGGGTCGGCAGCACCGTGGACGTTTTTATCTCGCGCGCGCTCGGCAATGGCCGATACGGCCCGAAGCGCAAGGTCAGCCTCGTCCGCGCCAACATCCGCATTGAAAGCGTCGAGCATAAACTCCTCGCGCAGCAGATCGGCTACGTGAAGATCAACAACTTCCAAGGCAATACCACGGCCGATCTCCGCGCCGCGCTCGACGATCTCCACAAAAAGAAGATGCGCGGGCTCGTCCTCGACCTTCGCGACAACCCGGGGGGACTTTTGGATCAGGCCGTCAAGGTCGCCGATGTCTTCTTGAAGAGCGGCACCATCGTGGCGACGTCCTCGCAGGATCCGCGAGAGCGGGAGGTCAAAGAGGCCTCACCGCGTGGGACCGAGCCCGATTATCCGATGATCGTGCTCATCAACGGCTCGAGCGCGTCGGCGAGCGAGATCGTCGCTGGTGCCCTCAAGAACCACGATCGCGCGCTCGTGATCGGGCAGCGAAGCTTCGGAAAGGGCTCGGTTCAGGTCCTCTTTAATCTCCAAGACGGCTCAGCGCTCAAGCTCACCGTCGCTCAATATCTCACACCCGGCGATGTCTCCATCCAAGGCGTCGGCATCGTGCCGGATATCGCCATCGAACCGATGACCGTCGACATCGAGCGGATGGACCTCGCCCTCGACGACAATTCCTTCCGTGAGGCGGACCTCCGCTCGCATCTTACGCACGCGGCCGCGATCGAACAGGAAGAGCCCCTCCTCGTCCTCCGCTATTACCTCGATCGAGAGACGCGGCGGATGATCCAAGAGACGCCGCCCGAGGAGCTCGAGGAGAACCAAAAGGAAAAGGAATTTTTGACCGATTTCTCGGTGAAACTCCTTTCGAAGGCGACGACGCACGATCGCCGGAAGATGCTCGCCGAGGCGGCTCCTGCGATCGAAGCGGCACGCGATGAGCAGCTCAAGCGCGCCATCGCCGAGCTCAAGAAGCTCGGAGTCGACTGGTCGAGCGGCCCGGATGAAGGCCCGACGAGCTTCGATGTCGAGGCCTTCACCGATCGCTCCGAAAACCACGTGCGCGCCGGCGATACAATGAAACTCACGGTGCGCGTGAAGAATACCGGAGATGCCACGGTCTATCGGCTCCGCGGTGTGACGCGGAGCGATAACGGGCTCTTTTCGAATCGCGAGCTCGTTTTCGGAAAGCTGGCTCCCGGCGAGACGCGCGAGTGGAGCGTCCCGCTTGGGATCTGCCAAAACGAAGGAAAGGAGCGCGCCTGCCGCATTCCTCGCGCGACGCCATCGCGCGCCGACGGGATCGAGATCCGCTTTGATGCGGAGCACGATCGCGCGCCTGAGAAGGTGGTCCTTCAAACCTCGATCGAGGCCCTTCCGAAGCCCGTCTTCGCCTACTCGATCCATCTCGGCGATGATTTCGAGGGCAACGGCGACGGAATGCTCCAGCGCGGAGAGCGGGCCAACCTCTACCTTCGCATCAAAAATATCGGTGAGGGTACGAGCTTCAAGACCCAGGCCAACCTCCGCTCAACGAGTGGAACGGGCGTCTTGTTGAACGACGGACGCTTCGAACTCGAGCCGATGAAGCCCGGCGAGGAGCAACTCGTCCGCTTCGGTTTCGAAGTGCTTCCGGATTTCGATAAAGACGAGGTGAAGCTCGAGGCCACCGTTTATGATCTCGAGTTGAGGCAGGGCTTCACACACGAGGAGCGCATCCCGCTTTATCGAAAGAAGGCGGAGCCGAAGGAGCTCAAGAGGAAAGTCTCGATCGCGCCGGGGACCGTTCTCCGCGAATCCCCGGCGAGCGAGGCTCGCATCATCGCGAGCGCTCCCGAGGGCGCCGAGGTCGAGGTCGTCGGCGAGCTCGACGGTTTTTCGCGCATCGTTTTCGATGAAATCCGCCAACCCGCATGGGTCAGCGCGGAGTCCATCGTCTCCGAAAGGCATCGCGGGAAGATCATTCCGAGCTATTCGCATCTGCCGCCGCGCGTTCAGATGCATCTCGATTCGCTCGTGACCCGGGACGATCGGATCGTGCTGCGAGGCGAGCTTTTGGACGATGTGGGCGTCCGCGACGCGTACATCTTCGCCGGAGCCAATAAGGTCTTCTATCAGAGCTTCGGCAATGGCGCGCCCAAACAGCGAGCCGAGTTCAAGGCGACGATCCCGCTGCACGATGGGATCAACTTCATCACGGTGGTCGGGCGAGAGCGCGATGGCGATGGGATGGCCCAGGAGGTGCTCGTCATCCGCCGCGACGGCCCGGGAGGAGAGCTCCTCGAGACGCCGCGCTATGACGACGAGCTTTTTGGACTCGGGATGAACCTCATGGAGCCCAGCGAACCTTGAGCCTGCGCGGGACTTCGAAGGATCGAAGCGCGAAAATCACGACGAGGGAGAACGGGCGGCGACGCTCCATCGCGGGCAGCGCTGCCCTCTCTCTTTTCTCTACGGCGAAGCGTTCGGAGGATCGGCGCTCGTTTTGATCTTCAGCCGGTGCGCGACGCTCAGCGGCCTCGGATGGCCTCGATGAGCTCCTTGCTCGTGAACGCCTCGATCGATTTTCTCCGCGCGATGAATCGCCGATAATCCTTCATGACACGCCCCTCCCCTCCCTCGCCGCTTCTGAGGTAAAAATCGGTGATCCGCGTGATTGTGAAGCGGATGGCCGCTTCGACGGCGACGTCACGGATGGCGTTCCATTCTCGGGCTTCAAGGGGACGCGTTCGATCGTAGGCGTCAAAGAGCGCACGGATCAACTCGAAATCAAAATCATCGCCGAACGTGAAGGCGTGCATTGTGACAATGAGATCGTAGAGGAGCGTTCCATCGCTCGCGCTCTCCCAATCGAGGAGCGCGCGGATCGCATCTCCCTCATATTTGACGTTATCTCGGAAAAGATCGCCGTGGATCACGCCTTGGGGAAGATCGGGCGCGGGCGCTGCTTCGATGGCATCGAGCAATCGGTGCAGTTCGCTTAGCGTCTCGCGGAGCTCAGGTCTTCCGGCGGATTCGGCGAGGCGGAGGCGCTGGCGAAGCTCGGGCCTTCCAAAGCGGCTCTCCTTTCGGAGGGGAAAATCGCGGCCAGCGAGGTGCACTCTGGCGAGTGCCTCACCCACGGCCGCGGCGCGCGGCGGGGTGATCCTCTTTTGGCAGTATTCTTCGCCTCCTGCGAGCTCGAAGAGCGCGACGGGTTTTCCCTCGACGGCGAGCGTGCCCGGCTCCGGCCCAGGCAGGATGCGTGGCAGCGGGATGCCGCGCTCGGCCAAATGCTGAAGAAGCGCCCACTCATATTCGACGCCTTCGCGCTCCTGCTCTTCGTAGATCCTTAGAAAAACCCGCCCGAAATCGCCGTCGAGAAAATAATTCGAGTTCACGCTCCCCGCCGCGATGGGAACGATCGCGCGGGTCTCACCGAGCCCGTGGGCCCGGGTAATCGACGAAGCATCTTCGAGCTCGAGCGAGGTATAGACGGCCAAAATTCTCTCCAGAATTAGATCGTGGGCGCGTATCTTGAGCCGTTAAATCGAAAAGAGCCCGGCGAATTGACGCGCCTCGGGAGGGAGGCTGCCCCGCGCCCGACGATAGCGCAAGATCTGAGGGGCGAGCTCGCCGGCTGCAAGCTCGATGGGGACGCGACGCGGCTGCCTGCCGAGTTTTTCGCGGACGCACTCCTCGAGCTGATAGAAGCTCGGCGCGTGGAGCAGCGCGATCTCCGGTGGCGCTTCCGCGTGTTCATCCCCTTGTCCTGCAAATAGCCCAAGCCATCCCTCCCCTTCCGCGTTGGGGATGCCGATGAGCGTCCCGACAATGGGCTCGCTGCCGTAAAAGCTTGCGAGTGCGAGTGAATCGCTCCCGGGTGGGTCGAAGACTCCGAGGAGATCGATGAGCTCGGCGGTGAGCTGTGGGTCTTCTTCTGCGGCGAACAGGATGGCGAGTGCGGGGCGCGGATCGTGCCCGGCGCCCCGGAGATCACGCCCGACGGCGCGCGCCATGCGGATGCGATCGGGACGCTCGAGGCTCCGATAGGCAAAGACGAAGGCGTCGGCCGTCTCGTCGCAATCCGGCGCGCGGAGGGCGAGCTCACGAAAGCGCGTGCGTTCGCGCCGGTCGGCGCGAGCGATGGACGGACGCCTATTTTTTCGCTCGAGACTCATGGGTGGGACGCACTTGTACCTGCCATGTGCGGCGATGAAAAGCACGAAAGCGCGTTGGGCGACGCAATCCCCGACGGAAATGCCCGATAAAGGTGCATAATGGAGTACACGAACTTGACCTTTGGTCGTAGAGAAAGTACGAGCGAACAACCGCCGAAACATAGGAATAAAAACGGATTGTTTTTCACGCAAGTGATAGGTCTATAACGGTCATATTTTTACACACTTCTAGGGGGAGAGAGGTCGTGTCAAAATACGCAGGTCTAATCGACGAATACAAAGGGTTCATTCACATCCTCGTGAACCAAGTCCTGAAGGATATTCGCATCCAAGAGACGCTGTCGGTGGATGATCTTCTTCAAGAAGGCGTTCGAGGACTGCTCGAAGCGTGGCAAAGATTCGATCCTGAACGCGGTGTAAAGTTCACAACCTTTGCAGCCTATCGAGTGCGTGGTTCAATCGTGGACGCGATCCGAAAAATGCAGCCTTACGATCGCGCGACATACTCGAGAATGCGTACAATCCGGCTGAAGAGTCGGGTCGCGGACGGGATGTCATATGCAGGCGACGAGGCGGCGCACGCTCGGCTGAGTGAGCTCGCCGGGATGCTCGTTCCGGAGGTCGTCTTGGCCGAGCTCGCCGGTTCCGAGGAAAATCGCGCGATCTATTGCCCCGAATCGCTCTACCTCGAGGACGAGCAGCGGAGGGAGCTTGCGCGCATCGTCTCCTCGCTCCCACCGCGAGAACGGACGCTAGTGCGGGAGGTCTATCTCAAAGAGCGTTCGCTTGCTGCGACGGCGGCCGAGCTGGGACTTTCGGCGTCATGGGCAAGCCGCCTTCTTCGCCGAACGCTCGATAGGATACGCCAGGAGCTCGAAGGAGAGCTCGAGGTGGCACGCGAGCCGCTTTCCGAAGACATCGCGGATGAAACGCAGGTGGTCCCGAGCGATCTCTGCGAGGAGGGGCCGCTCGAGGCGGCTTTTATCCGAGCGAACGAGCGCGCGGAGGAGGCCGAAAGAAGTCTTCGGCGCATCCCCAAACGCCTTGGCGAGCGGCCTCTTTCGATGGAAGAGGATGCGCGCGCCGAGATGCGCGGTGCGTAAAAGCTTACGCACCCTCTTGGGCACGGGGCGCGATGCGATCTTCGCACCTCGCCTCCATTGGTCCTACCATTAACCGGGCGCACTGAAAAATAGCCGAGCAATTGCGCATCTTTGACCGAGGAAGGCTACCGTTCTGCCTTGGCCCGCTTGTTGCTTCCCCTGAGTGTGCGCTTGCGAAGGCGTACAATGTGAATCTATGGGGAAGATGTGAACAACATTCGGAAACTCGATCGCGTTACGAGCCATGCGGATCCTCGCGCGCTCCGCATCATGGCGAAATCTCTCTACCGAGAGATGCGCTCAGCGGGGCATAGCCGAGGGGATATCGTTCTTTTCACAAGTGCTCTCCTCGAGCTCATGACGGATGAAGAGGAGGGAGCCGTCCAGGCGGAAGCCGCGGAGTGAGCGCCCTCGTCGCGCTCGTCAGTCGGAAGAGCGCGATGGAGCTTGAGAGAGCCCTTTTTTGGAGGCTCATCGGGAGGGGGACATTCGGTATCCAAGAGGATGCGGCTCGGGCCGCATTTTTTATGCATCAACTGCGTCGTCATCCTCTCCGGAGAGGCCATTTTACCGCGTCATCCTGCCGCGGTTTTGCCCAAAATCGCGAAACTCCTTCCGAAGAAAATGCATCAGACGTCATGGCTTGGGACTCCCCCTCCGTTGACCCTGGCCCTAGTCCTCGCTACATAGGAAGACCGTTCGTCACAGCGGACAAGCGGCTCCCCCAGCGTGCCCACGGAGGATAATTTGGCCACACGCATCGCCATCAATGGGTTTGGACGGATCGGAAGGAGCATCGCTCGTCAGCTGCTGAGCGCGGAGGTCGATCTCGAGCTCGTCGCCATCAATGATTTAAGCTCCGCGGCCTCACTCGCGCTCCTGCTCGAATACGACAGCGTCCATGGCCGTGCGCCGTTTCGCGTCCGTGCCGAAGGAGACGAGATCATCGTCGATGAAAAGCGACGCTTTAAAGTGCTCGCCGAGCCCGTGCCGGCGAAGTTGCCTTGGAAGGAGCTCGGTGTTGAGCTCGTCGTCGAGTGTACGGGGCGGCTCCGGACCCAAAAGGATGCCAGCGCCCATCTTGAGGCCGGCGCCAAAAAGGTCGTGCTCAGCGCTCCCGGAAAGGACATCGATGCGACCATCTGCATCGGCGTGAACGACTCGATCTACGAGCCTGCCAAGCACGACATCGTTTCGAACGCATCGTGTACGACCAACTGCCTCGCCGCCATGATCTCGGTGATCGACGAGCGTTTCAAGATCGTTCGCGGGCATATGATCACGATCCACTCCTACACCGGAGATCAGAGCCTCATCGATACGGCCCATCCGCGCGATGCACGGCGCGGGCGGGCGGCGGCGCTGTCCATGGTACCGACGTCGACCGGGGCGACGAGCGCCGTGCTCGAGATTTTCCCGCATTTAGCCGGGCGGTTGAATGGGGCTTCGATCCGCGTACCGACGCCGGATGTGAGCATCACCTGCCTTACCGCGCAGCTCGAGGACGATGTGACGGAGGAGGAGATCAACCAGGCTTTCCGCGAAGCGGCCGAGGGGCGGCTCAAGGGAATCGTCGCCGTTGAGGACCGCCCCCTCGTTTCGAGCGATTTCATCGGCGATACGCACTCAGCTGTGCTGGATTCTGCGCTCACCCAAGTGGTCGACGGAAAGCTGATTGAAGTCCAAGCTTGGTACGATAATGAATGGGGGTATTCCGCGCGGCTCTTGGATCTGACGCGGATGATTGCCCAAAAGATGACCTGAGAGGACATGAGCATTCGAACGATCGACGACCTAGAGGTCGCTGGCCGGCGCGTCTTTGTGCGCGTCGACTTCAACGTCCCGCTGAGCGACGGTGAGATTACCGACGATTCACGCATTCGCGCGGCGCTTCCGACGCTCCGAGCCTTGATCGAAAGGGGCGCGAAGCTCATCCTCGCCTCGCACCTTGGACGGCCCAAGGGCAAGCCTCGCCCCGAGCTTTCGCTCGAACCCGTTGCGCTCAAGCTCGCCGAGCTCCTCTCGCTTGACGAAGTGATTCTGCCGGACGATTGCATCGGCGACGGCGCCAAGAAGGTCGTCTCTGATTTGCGCGATGGCGGCGTGGTTCTGCTTGAAAACCTCCGTTTCCATCCGGGCGAAGAGGCGAACGATCCGGCGTTCGCGCGCGAGCTCGCGGTCCTCGCCGAAATCTACGTGAACGACGCCTTCGGAGCCGCGCATCGCGCGCATGCGTCGGTTTCGGCGCTTCCCCAGCTCATGGAATTCCGCGCGGCCGGCTATTTGATGAAGGCCGAGCTTGCGGCGCTCACACGCATTCAGGACGATCCGCCCCGCCCGTTTTATGCCGTGCTCGGTGGCGCCAAGGTGAGCGATAAGATCGGCGTGATCGAGGCGTTGATGAAGCGGGTCGATGGCATCCTCATCGGAGGCGCCATGGCCAACACCTTCCTCGCCGCGCGTGGAGCGTCGCTCGGAAAGAGTCTTGTCGAAGACGATAAGCTCGCACTTGCTCGGACACTTCTACAAAAAGCCGACGACGCGGGGATCGCGATCCATCTTCCGCGCGATCTGCGGGTCGGCGCGTCGATCGAGGCGACCGAGGGGCGCGTGGTAGGAATCGATGAGGTGGGCGAAGAGGAGATGGCCCTTGATATCGGCCCCGCGACGCTCCGCGCCTATCAAGAGGCGCTCTTTGGCGCGGGCGGTGTTTTCTGGAATGGTCCGATGGGCCTTTTTGAAAACCCCGCTTTTGCCGAAGGTACGCTCGGGGTGGCGAGACTCCTCGCCGAGTCGAAGGCTTTTACCGTTGTGGGCGGCGGAGATAGCGTCGCGGCCATCAACCAAAGCGGTCTCGCCGATCGCTTCGATCACGTCTCCACGGGCGGAGGCGCGTCCCTCGAATTCCTCGAGGGGAAGAAGATGCCCGGTGTGGAGGCGCTCCGATGAGCCGCAAGACTGTCATCGTCGCGAATTTTAAGCTGAACCTTCTCGCCGAAGAGGCAAAGAACTATACGCTCGAGCTTATCGAGGCGCTTCGATCGGAGCCGAGCGAGACGACGGTGGTGATCGCGCCCGTCTATACGGCGATCCCGGCGGTGAGTGGAGCGCTCGATGGAGCGCATATCGCGCTCGCTGCCCAAGACATCGCGGCTCAGGTGAGCGGAGCGTTTACGGGAGAGGTCTCGGCGCCCTTTCTCCTCGAGTTCGGCTGTCGCTACGTCATTGTGGGGCATTCCGAGCGGCGCAGACTCTTCGGAGAGAACGACGAGATCGTGGCGAAGAAGGCGCGAGCGGCGGTCGATGGCGGTCTCATCCCGATCGTTTGCGTTGGCGAAACGCTCGAGGAGCGTGAGCGCGGCGAGGCGGAATCCGTCGTCGAGACGCAGCTTCGCGCGGTGCTCGATCACTGCCCCGAAGGCTCTGAAATCGTCACCGCCTACGAGCCGGTCTGGGCGATCGGCACAGGAAAAACCGCGAGCGTCGAGGATGCGGAGAAGATGCACCGCTTCATCCGAACGGTCCTCGGGAGCGAGCGCGGCGACAACACGTCCATCCTCTACGGCGGCTCTGTCAATGCGGACACGGCCCCCGCCCTGCTCTCCTCTGCCGACATCGATGGCGCGCTTGTCGGCGGTGCCTCCTTGAAGGTTGCGAGTTTTTTGCCCATCATTCGAGCCGCTGCGAAATGAGCATCATCCAATGACCACCTTCCTCACCATCCTCTTCGTTCTCGTCTGCCTCTTTCTGATCTCTGTGATCCTCCTTCAATCCGGCCGCGGAGGTGGCCTTGGGGGGATCGGCGGTAGCGCTGGACAGCAGGTCTTTGGAGGAGCGGGAGGAAGCCGCATCCTGCCGAAGATCACGGGCGTGAGCGCGGCGCTCTTCATGATCCTCGCCGTGACGCTCGCCTATCTAAGCTCGCGTGAGCATTCGGCGCTCGAGCGGACCGAACGTGAGATTCAAGAAAAGTCGGCTGCGCGAGGTGCCGCTGAAGGATCCGAAGACGTTGAACTCGAGCCGGCCGAAGTGGCCGATGAAGAAGGCGGTTCGGTCTTCGATCTGCCTGCGCTCTCGAACGATCCGGCTGCGGAGGGCGATGAGGCTGCCGGCAATGAGGCGGCCGAAGCGCCGACCGAGCCGACCGAGGAGTGATCGCCGGGTTCCTCTTTCATAGGTCCAGTGAACAAGCCGCCCCTAGGGCGGCTTTTTTATGTGCTCCCCTTCACGGCTTCATCGGCGACGCCGGATGCGTCGCGCGCAACAGCGGCTGCGCTGCCATCTCCTGGCACGACCGGCCACCGTCAAACGGGTGGAGGCAAACGATGGAAGCCGAGACTCAGGCCGGGCTGCGGTTGGGTTGACCCTCGCGCTGCGCCGCGGAAAACGAGCCGGAACGTTGCGCGGGCGTTCTAGGCGATCTTCTGATCGCTTTCGAAATGAAGCGCGTGGAGCCGGCGGTAGATTCCATCCTTCGCGATGAGCTCGTCGTGTGTGCCCGATTCGGCGAGGCGCCCTCGATGGAATACGAGGATGCGATCGGCATCTCGGATGGTCGAAAGGCGGTGCGCGATGATGATGGAGGTGCGCCCCTCCGTCGCGTGATGCACCGCGCGCTCCAGCTCGGCCTCGGTCTCGCTATCGACATTGGCCGTCGCTTCGTCGAGAATCAGGAAGGGGCGATCGTGATAGACGGCGCGGGCAAAGGCGAGGAGCTGCCGCTCACCTGCGCTAAAGTTCTGGCCACGTTCACTCACGATGCCGTCGAGACCCCCGCGTGATGCGACGAGCGGCCCCGCAGAGACGCGCTCGATGGCATGACGCGCGCGCTCGCGATCGGGTTCGGTCCCGAGGGCGATGTTGTCTAGGATGGTTCCCGAGAAGAGGAAGACGTCTTGGGGAACGACGCTGAAGGCACTCCGGAGCGCGTCGACATCGAGTTCGCGCACGTCGCATCCTCGGATGAAGACGCTTCCCTTCGGCGGTTCGTAGAGGCGAAGGAGCAGTGACGTAAGCGTGGTCTTTCCGCTTCCGGTCGAGCCGACGATCGCGACGCGCTCACCGCGTTCGATGGTGAAAGCGATTTTTTCGAGGACGGGTTGGCCCGGTCGATAGGCGAAGCTGAGATCGCGGATCTCGATGGCGGGACCCTCATGCTCTTCGGGGAGCGGGCTTTTGCCTCCCACTCCGTCTAGCTCGTCAATATCCAGCGTGGCAAAGATGCGCTCGGCCGAGGCCAGCCCCTGTTGGATGACGGTATACTTCGTCGCGAGATCGCGGATCGGGATGAAGAAGCGCTGGATGAACTCGTAAAATGCGACGACCGTTCCGATATATGCCGCCGCGAGGGCGTTGGCTTCGAGGCCAAGGGCTTCCCCCGCCGCGAAATAGAGGACGCCAGCGATGGCGACGGCAGCAATGGCTTCAACGACCGAATAGAGCAAGGCGTCGTAGCGGATGGCGGAATAGTTGGCCCGCCGGTAGTCATCGTTGATGCTGGAATATTCCTCAGCGGACTCGCGCTCCTTGCCGTAGGCCTTCACCACCGCGAGTCCCGAAACCTGCTCGGCCATGTAGGTGTTGAGCTGAGCAATGGCGAAGCGGATGGCGCGGAAGGCCTTCCTCGCACGCTTGCGGAAGAAGTTCACGAGGATAAGCAGCGGCGGGAGCGCGAGGAAGGTGAAGAGCGCGAGCCGAAGATCGATGAGCATCATCGCGATCGCGTAGAATGCGAGCTTGAGGAGATCGGCCGCGGCGGTGATCGCGCCGGTCGAAAAGAGCTCTGCGAGACTGTCGATGTCATTGGTGACGCGCGTGACGACGCGTCCGATCGGCGTCCGATCGAAATAGCTCATCGAGAGGCGCTCGATGTGATTGAAGACATCGCTTCGAAGCGCGGCGGTCGCCTTTTGTCCGCCGAGCTGCATCGTGTAGGTTTGGATGAATCCGACCACGAACTCGGCGACGACGGCGCCGAGGAAGAGCAGTGCGAACTTGGTGAGGGTATCGAGCTCTTCGGCGACCATCGCGTCGACCGCGTACTTGATGATCGCGGGTTGTGCGGCCGACAGCGCCGCCATGATCGGCATCAGGATGAGGGCGACTGTGAAGAGAAACGAAAATTGACGGATGTACGGGAAGAGACGGCCGAGTAGGCGAATGTCTTGGGTCGGTACGTCGAGACCCTCCTCGGTGCTCTTTGCGAGGAGGAAGCGGCGCCGCTCTTCGCGATTTCGGTTCATCTTCATAGGGCGTCGAGCTCGCGTTCTAGTTCTTGTGTCTGGGCGAGGCGCGCGTAGATGCCGTCCTTTTTCATCAGCTCCTCGTGGGTGCCGCGCTCGACGATGCGCCCCTCGTCGAGCACGACGATCGAATCGGTGCGCTTGGCGGCGTTGACGCGATGGGTGATGAGGATGAGGCTGCGTCCTTCCCCCGCGCGATCGAGCGCTTCGAGGATCAGGCGCTCGGTCCGCGCATCCACAGCCGAGAGCGGATCATCGAGCACGACGACGCGAGGCTCATTGAGCAGGGCGCGCGCAAGGGAAACGCGCTGCTTTTGCCCGCCCGAAAGCTGGACGCCGCGCTCGCCGACGAAGGTCTCGAAGCCATCGGCCAGGCTCTCGATCTCATCGAGGATGGCGGCTTCTCGCGCGGCCGCCCTGACCTTCTCGTGTGCATCCGGGGCGTCGGGATCGGGGAGCGCCATGGCGATATTTCGTTCGATCGTGGTCGAAAAGAGGAAGGGCTCCTGCTGGGCATAGCCGATCGTCTGTCGGAGGCTTCGTAGATCGAGCTCGGTGATATCGTCCCCATCGAGGTAGACGCTCTCTTCGGGCGTGGGGAGAAGCCGCGGAAGAAGCGCCGCAAGCGTGGATTTTCCACTCCCGACCCCGCCGACGATGGCGAGCGATTCGCCCGGTTCGAGCTCGAGGTCGACGCCTCTCAGGATGGGACGGCCGCCACGCGAAAAGTGCAGATCACGGACACGAATCCCGCCCTCGGTGCCGGCCGTCTTCGCGTTCGGCGCCTCGACAATATCCGGAACGGCGCCGAGGATCTCGCTCACCCGCGTCCAGCTGGCGCGGCCACGCTGGATGATGGAGACGAGGAAGCCGAGCGCCATCGTCGGCCAGGTCAGCTGTGCGAGATAGCCGAGAAAGGCTGTGAGATCACCGGCGGTGATTTCGCCGCGAACCACCATCTCGCCACCAAAGAAGAGGATGAGGAGCGTTGCGGTCGATCCCACCAAGATGAGCAGCGGCCACATCAGCGCGCGGATGAGGACGAGGCGCATGCTCGTCCGAATGAGGTTTTCGTTGTGTCGATCGAAACGCCTCCGCTCGGCCGCTTCGATGCCGAAAACGCGCACGATGCGCATCCCGGCGAGATGCTCTTGGGTGAAATCCGCAAGTCCACCGAGCGCCTCTTGCGCCTCGAGGCTCCGTTTGAACATTCGCTGCGAAAACGCGAGCGTGATGAGGATCACGAGCGGGTACGGGGCCAGCGCATAGAGAGTCAGCGTGGGTGAGAGCATCCACATCAGGCCGACACCAAGACCGAACGCGAAGATTGTGTTGACGACGTTGAGCAGCCCAAAGCCGACGAGGAGGCGAATCTGGGTGATGTCGTTCGTTGCGCGGCTCATCACCTCGCCCGTCGGCATCTTCTCGAAGAAGGAAAATCCGAGGCGATGGAGGCGCTGGAGGAAGGCGTTGCGGAGCTCGAATTCGACGTCCCGACCGATGTTGAAGATCTTGATGCGCGAATAGGCGCGGATGATCCACATCGAGAGCGCGACCGCGATCACGATGAGCGCGTAATCTTTGACGGAGTCGAGCGAGCCTTCGCGAAAGCTGTCGATCGCGAGCTTCAAAAGATAGGGGATGCTCTTATCGAGGAGGTTCGTCGCGAGGAGAAGGAGCGTCCCGACGAGAAGCGCCCCGCGATGCGGGCGCAAGAAACTGAGGAGAGTCGGAGCGCTCATAAAGATGTGCGTCGCCTCCGAAGAAACGGCATCGCGCAGGCGATGAGGACCAAGGTGGTGATGAGCTGCGAGCCGAATTCACTCGAGCTCGCCACATCGCATCCGCAGCCGCTCTCTGGGACAATCGGCGGCGCTGGGAGGCAGAGGTTCACTCCCTCATGGCCGCGGCAGCGAAGCGCCGACGGGCAGTCGTCGTTCGAGGTGCATTCCTTTGAGCAGAGCGCCGCCTCCTCGAGCTCGACGCAGAGGCCGCTCTCACACGCGGCGTTATCGAGGCAGCGCTCGCCGACTCCAAGCGGGGGGGCACAGGCACCGCATCCATCGTCCCGGTCGGGATGGCAGAGGAGCGCGTTTGGACAGTCGACGTGGGTCTCGCAGGGGAATGAGCAGAGCCCGCCGACGCAGCGGAGCGAGCCGCAGTCGGCGTGATCTTCACATGGGGTGGCGAGGGCTCCGCCGGCCGATGTCCCAGGCGCGCAATGGCCGATGCCGCAGGCGGGGCTTCCATCGCGATCGCATAAAAAGCCATGCGGGCACGAGCGTGGATTCATCGCATCGCATTCGATGGTGCAAAGGCGCTCACCGCCGAGCTCGAGGCAGGCGATGCCCTCTTCGCAATCATTCTCCGTCTCGCAGGGGGTTCCGAGAAATTCGGGGCTCACATTCCCCCTTACGCAATTGCCTGAGGCTTCGGCGCAATATTCATCGCGGGCGCAGTTGTTCACTTCCAGACACGAGGGGGGGCGCGTCCGGGTGCATCCGGTCTCCGTGCAGCGATGGCCGTAGGGGCAGTCATCGTCGCTCTCGCAGAGGGTGCATTCGCTTGCCGGGAAAAGAGTGCGGAGGCCGAGCATGTCGTCGTCGCTGAGGAAAAGGAGTCCGCGGACGTAGTTCGCGTTCATCGCGGCCGAGGCGACGCTGCTATGACCGAGACCAAAGACGTGACCGAGCTCATGGAGGAGGATCGAGCGCGCATTGACCTCGGGGAGCGCTCCGCGCCTCGTGACGAAATGGAAATTGGCTTCGTTCAGGAAGACATCGGCCTCGTGGATGTAGGCGCCTGATTTTTGGAAGGCCGTGAAGCCGATGACCGTGGAGTCGTAGGGCCACTCCGACTGGACGAAGCTTAGGGTGTTTTTTCCGTCGCCGAGCACCGGCGATGCGCCGCTTTCTCCGACGTAGCTCGCAGGCAGCTCCGCGCATTCGACGCTCTGCCAGTCGCTGAGGGCGCCTCGGAGTTCGCTCTCGCTCGTCCCCTCGCCCTCGGTTTCGAGCGCGGACGAACGGATGCCGAGTTCAAGTTCGATGGTGGCTCCTCCTGGCCATTGTCCAAGCTGTTGCCAAGCCACCCCTTCATTGGGATGGACGAGGGAAGTGAGCAGGAGGGCGACGAGGAAAAAAAGCGCCCGCACCGCACGGCGGTCCCCCCGAATTTCGGAGCGGGGGCTCATCGTTGCCTCTCCTTTCGGCGCGCGCGATCGTCGCTCAGCCGCTCCCGAATGATGCGTCTTAGATCCTCGAGGCGCATGGCCTTCCCATCCGCGCGGCTGATTCGGCCTCTCCGATCGATGAACTGTCCTTCGAGCACCCGACGCGCACGCGCCTCCCCATCGCGATCGCGTTCGATGTGGTAGACGCCCTGAGACCAGCCGAGGAAATGATATGCGCCGTCCTCAAGTCGGAAGAACGCGAGGATCTCTTCGCGCGGTGCGAGCTCGGGGACGCCGAGATAGATCTGTTCGCGCTCCTTGGCCTTTCCGCCGGGGAGCCGAAGATTCAGACGCATCCCCGTTTCGATCTCGCCGTGATGCACGCGGAGGATTTCGAGCTCGAGATGGGTTTCGAGCTGGAGGGCGCCGCCTCGCGCCACGCTTCGATAGTTCTTTCGCGCGACCCTCCCCTCCACGATCAGATCGGCGCGATCGATGAGATCGTCGAGGCTCAGCGCTTCGAAGATGGAAGCGTTTGCTTTGGTGGGATGGCTCGCATCATGAGCGAGCGCTCCGAGGATGAGCGCGCCGAGACCAAGACCGAGCGCGAGGATCTTAGTTGAGCGTGCGCTCATCGCGCGTCGCCCTCCTCTCGATTCCGCGATAGGCTTGGTGCTCCTGACCGGCCCGCTTGGTATCGCCGAGCAATTCGTAGAGCTCGGGGATGGCCATGGCGAGCTCGGAGCGCGTGATCTGGCCGCCCTCAAGCAACTTCCGGAGGGCCCCGAGATCCGCGGTGCTCGTCGCGACGATCTTTCCGTGGATGAGGGGGCGCTCGTCGTCCGAAGACGCGATTGCGCGTTCGGGATGTCGGGCGCTTTTGACGATTTCGCGCTGGCGAAAGAGCTTGAACCCCTCGGGCAGATCGCTCTCGAGGCGATCGAGGCTCCCTTTGGTTCCCTCATGCGCGATGAAACGCATCCTTCGCTCATCGCCGCGGTTCAGGATCTCGAGGAGCGGAAAACACGGAACGATCGAGCCGTCCTGGTCTCTCGATGTCGAAACCGGCGCCGGATCGAAGAGGATGAGATCGCCATAGTCGATCGGCGCATCCCGAAACGAAGGAGAGATCACGACCCCATGGCAGGGGCTGAGCGGCTGGACGTAGAGGACCTCGAAGGCGGTCGCTTTATCGGGAAGCACCGAGCCCGTGAGGTAGCCCGCCCCGCGCGAGAGGACGCGTACCTGCGCGGGAGGCAGTCCGGGCACGTAGGGGAGCTTGGAATCGGCGCTGAGCTCGACCGGCAGCCCAAGCGCTTTGAAGGAGCCGCCGGCAAGATCGCCCTCGCCAAGCGCCGTGGCACAGATGGCGAGGTTGAAGAGGACGGGGCGAGTCTCCCCGAGCCGCGCTCTCGCCTTGAGGAAGGCCGCATAGGCGTTATCGAAGCGTCCCCGCCATTTATGGAGGAGCCCAAGGTCGTGCCACCAATCGCCGTTGGAGTCGTCGATCTGGAGCGCTTCATAAAAGGCTTGATGGCTCTTCTGATCGTTTTCTTTTGACGGCTCCATCAGCCGATAAGCGTTTCCGAGGTTGGCGTAAAGATAGCCCCCGATGCGCGGATCGCGGCGCTGCTCGTCCGTCAGCGTCTTGAGGCATGCTTCGGCCGCGCGTGCCGCGCGATGCGCAGGTCCGTCTTGATGGAGCGGGGGCTCATCGGGAGCGCGGAGCGAGGCGGCGGCGAGAAGCGCGGCATTGGCCGCAATGACGATCTCGGGGTCGTTTCCCAGGTTTGAAAGCACGAGCTCGACCTCACCCATCAAACTTGGACGGGTGGGCGTGAGTCGGAGCATCTCGAGCCAGAGCATGGTGATCTCGCGATCGACGGCGAGCGAGCCCTCATGCGGAGTAAGGAGGGACCAAGCGCGCGCGGCGTCAGAGGCTTCGAGCGCCTCCTTCAGCTGGGCGCGGAGCTCGGATTGGCGGGTCGCGACGTTCATGTTGGAGACTTTAGCAGGTTCCGTCGCGTCTTCCCGTGCTCAAGAGGAGGCTTGTTGTGGTTGAGGAGCGACGGGGGCATCGAGTGGGCCCGCGTCCTCTGCCTCTTCGATCGCGATCTTTTGGAAATGAAGGAAGAGGCTCTGGGCTACGCTGAGCGTCGGTACGGCGAGGAGGGCCCCCGCGATGCCAAAAAGGTGTTCGCCACCGAGAAGCGCGAAAACCACGAGGACGGGGTGCACCTTTGCCGCATCGCCCATGATCTTCGGGTTGAGGAGGTTCGCCTCGATTTGGTGGATGACGACGATCCAGACCAAGACGAGAAAGCCCGTCATGAAGTCCTGCTGGAGTCCGATGAGCACGGCCGGAATCGAGCTCAAGATGGCGCCGAAGATCGGGACGATGCTGAAGGCGGTCGCGATCAGGGTGAGGATGGGCCAATAGCGAAGGTCAAAGAGGTAAAAGCCGATGCCCGAGAGCACGCCGTTGACGAGGGCGATGAGGAGCTGCCCACGGACGACGCCGGCGAGGCCTCGATCGACTCGGCGGATCAGATCGTCGAACTGGCCGCGGTGTCGAGGTAGGACAAGGGAGCGGAAAAAGTTCAGGATCGCGTCTCGGCTCACGAGGATATAGGCCGAGAGCATGAGCATGAGCGTAAAGGTGAAGATCCCCTTCACGAAGCTCGTGATGAGTCCTTGCGCTGTCTTGAGAAGCGCTCCGGTGTTGGCGCTCGTATTTTCGGCGAGTCCTTTCAGCGACTCCGAGATGGTCGTTGCGAGATCGCGATGCTGGGCCTCCTCGCCGCTTGGCGGGAGGACGAGGTAACGATCGCCTTCTCGTTCAATGATAATGCCGGAATCAGGAAGAACGACTTCATAGCCCTCATCGACAAGGGGACGCACTCGGATGGCGCGTTCAATGGGCTCCTCGACGGGGGCGCCCGCCATGGCGTCGAGCTCGGCGAGTTCGATGTCGTCCTCCGCCTCGATTCCGGCGATGGCTGAGCGGAGGGCGCGATCGAGTTTCGGGATAAGCTCGTCGCGGGTTTCGCTGATCGCGGCCGGGATTTCATGGGCGAGCCGCTGTATCTCGACGACCATCCTCGGGACGCTCAAGGTGATGAGCGCCGAGAGCGAGGTGATAAGGAGGGTATAGACCACGATCACCGCGACCCAGCGCGGCATCTTTCGTCCCCGGATGGGCACGCGTTCGAGCCAGCTGCATACCGGTTCGAGGACATATGCCACGATGAGGGCGAGAAAGAACGGCAGGAGGACGGCGCGAAAGAGCAGGAGGATCGCGACGACAAGTCCGCTACAGATACCGAGGAAGAGGAGGCGCTGACGCTTCTTTTTCTTGCGGAGGAACTCTTCTTCGGCGGTGTCGTCGTTCGGGGGCGGGGTTTGACTCACGGGACTCCTGATAACGCGGCGCTCCGAGGTTTATTCATGAGCCTCGAAAAATCAAGATGGCTCTCCATAGCGCGGCGCTCGGGCAATGTGCGAAATTAAATGAAAAAGGCCGCGAACTTTCGGTCGCGGCCTCTTGAGGACTGTATCAGATGTGATACAAAATCACTCCTCTTCGTTCTCGCCGCCGACCTTGAGGCCGCCGAGCTGATCTTTGAGGAGATCGCCGAGCGTGGCGCCAGCACCCGCCTTCGACGGCCCCGCCTTGCGGGACGTGTCGACGCGCGG
>JAAZAH010000371.1 GCA_012514415.1 Sandaracinaceae bacterium | reverse complement strand
GCCTCAGGGATCGATCCGGCCTCTTCAGTCTTGGCGCTCTCGATAAAGAGCGATGCAGGCGTGAAGCGATACGCTTCGGTCTTCAGCGTGGGAAGCCCGTCGGCGGCGAATTTACGCTCGACCTCCTCGCGGATCGCCCGCAACGCTTCCGGCCCCTCGCTAAGAGCGCGGGCGCCGCGGAGGAGCGCGCCGCTCTCAACCACCCTGCTCATCCCGCCTCCTCGATCACGTCGACATAGCCCTCGGCCTCAAGGCGCTTCGCGAGCGAGCGATCGCCCGTCTTCACGATGCGGCCGCCATAAAGAACGTGCACGACGTCGGGGACAATATGGTCGAGGAGCCGCTGATAGTGCGTGATGACGAGCATGGAGCGCTCGCCGTCGCGGAGCGCGTTCACACCATTGGAGACGGTCTTGAGCGCATCGATGTCGAGGCCCGAATCGGTCTCGTCGAGGATGCAGAATTTCGGCTCAAGGAGCGCCATCTGAAAGATGTCGTTTCGCTTCTTTTCCCCGCCGCTGAAACCATCGTTTACAGCGCGCTTCATCAGCTCGGGCGAGAGCTCGACGAGCTTCGCTTTTTCACGGGCGAGGCGCATGAACGAAGCCGCATCAAGCTCGGCCTCACCGCGGGCGCGCCGCACGGCGTTCAGCGCAGTGCGCATGAACTGGAGGTTGCTCACGCCGGGGATGGCGACGGGATATTGGAAGGCGAGGAAGACGCCCGCGGCCGCGCGCTCCTCAGGCTCCATCTCGAGGAGGTTCTTGCCTTCAAAGAGGATCTCGCCGCGCGTGGCCTCATAGCCCTGACGCCCCGCGAGGACATAGCTGAGCGTGCTCTTACCCGAGCCGTTCGGCCCCATGATGGCGTGGACCTCGCCCTTTCGGATCTCGAGGTTGATGCCGTTCAAGATCGGCTTGCCGTCGACCTCGGCGTGGAGGTCTTTGATCTGAAGTAAAAGCGAATCGTTCTGCGTCATCAACCCACCGCTCCTTCGAGCGAGACACCGAGAAGTTTTTGAGCCTCGACGGCGAATTCCATCGGGAGCTCGTTGAGAACGTCCTTGGCGAAGCCGTTGACGATGAGGCCGACCGCGTCCTCCTCGGAGAGGCCGCGCTGACGGCAATAAAAGAGCTGATCCTCGCCGATGCGCGAGGTCGTGGCCTCATGCTCGAGCGTCGCCGAGGAGTTATTCACCTCGACATAGGGGATCGTATGCGCGCCGCATTGATCGCCGATGAGGAGCGAGTCGCATTGGGTGTGGTTCCGCGCGCCCTCGGCCCGCTTCGAGATGCGCACGCTGCCGCGATAGGTCTGCTGACCGCGCCCGGCGCTGATGCCCTTCGACACGATGGTCGAGCGCGTGCGCTTGCCGAGGTGAATCATTTTGGTGCCGGTATCGGCCTGCTGGCGGTGGTTTGTGAGCGCGACCGAATAGAACTCACCGATCGAATCGTCGCCCTTCAGGATGCAGCTCGGATATTTCCACGTGATGGCCGAG
>JAAZAH010000370.1 GCA_012514415.1 Sandaracinaceae bacterium | reverse complement strand
CCGATCACGGCGAACTCGTCGAGGCTGCAACGCTCCGCTATGCGAGGCTCTTTGGCTCCCGCTCCGAGAAACTCGCGCGCCTTGCCGAGCGTCGCCCCGTGTTTCAGCGGTTTCGCACGGAAGAGCCGCATCTTGTCTTTGAGCCCGCCCGCGAGCGAAGCGGCTTTCCGCCGGATTGGATCGCGCTCGATGAGTGGATGCCCTATCATCAAGAGGGCATCCAGACGAACCGAGATCAAGCGATCATCGCGCCCGATGTGGACACGCTTCGCGAGCGGATGAAGCGATTCGCGGAGGGAGTGGACGATCCGGCGCTTGAAAGAGCGCGTACGCCGAGCGGGCATTACGACCCCGCGCGAGCCCGTGAAGCGATCGCCTCGCTCATCGCCCGAGGAGAGCTCGAGCAGTACATCTTCCCAATCGCGTACCGGCCCTTCGATGACCGCGTCTTTCTCGCGCATCCTTCGGTCTGCCATCGGCCACGGAAAAGGCTCTTAGAAAGCGGAGAACACTCCGAGTTTATCCTCGTTTCAGTTCGAAAAGATCGCGGGATCGCGGCTTATCGTCATTTCGCCATCACACGTTTCATTCCCGACAATTCCTACCTTAGCCCACGCTCGTCTTGTCGGAGCCGTGCCTTCCCAATCAAGGACCCGGTTGGGAACGCGAATTTTTCAGCGACGTGCGTCGAAGCCGTCGAATCCATCGTCGGGGAACGCGTCAGTGCGGAGGAGCTGGCGTGTTATCTCGTAAGCTATCTCGCATCCGAGCGTTACCAAGATCGCTTTGCGGATTCACTCCGCCATGATTATCCAAAGATCCCCCTGCCAAGGGGTAGAGAAAATTTCCAACAGCGCGTATCTATAGGCGAGCGAATTAAAGAGGGGTTCTTCGCGCCGCAGCCCCTCGACATGGAATGGACGTTGGGACATCATCCTTTGAAAGCGAAATCGGCGGTCCTCGAGCTCGCTCATCGCGAATGCGACGCGTATTTTGAGTCGGAGTGGGGCAGCCTACTCGAGGATCAGCCGCCGGAGAGCGCGACTTGAATTCCGAGATCTTCCGTAGAGAACAGCGATCGCGATTCGAGGACGGAGAGAAGCCGGTCTCGTATCGCCTGCGCTCGCTTGTCGGTCGCGGCGGGATGGCGGAAGTCTATCGCGGCGATGCGATCTTTGAGGACGGCGGAAGGGAGACGGTCGCCATCAAGAGGATGCGCCCCGACATCAAGGAGCCGATCTTTCATCAGATGTTCGATGATGAAGCGCGGCTCGGACGCATCCTCGAACATCCGAATCTTGTCCGCGTTTACGATATCGCGCGCCTCAACGAGAGCGTGATCATCGTGATGGAGCTTATCGAGGGCGCCTGCCTCAAATCCATCTACGATCGACTCGCCCTAAAGGAGCTCTCGCTTTCGATCGGAGCCGCGCTCTACATCATCCGCGAGCTCGCTACGGGGCTCGAATACGCGCATCAATTCCGAGATGAAGAGGGAAACTGGCTCCGGATCGTCCACCGCGACGTCTCGCCGCACAACCTCCTCATCAGCCAATACGGCGACATCAAAGTGATGGATTTTGGCCTCTCGGAGGCCACCATCCACGAGACGGTGCGCGAAAAGCACATCGTCGGCGGCAAGTTCGGTTACCTCGCCCCGGAGATCGTGAAACAGGCCGATACCGATCACCGCGTCGATATTTTTGGGATGGGCATCATCCTCTTTGAGCTCCTCGCCGGGCAGCGCCTCTTCCTCGTACCGAACGACGATCGCGCGACGGTGCTCAACGTGATGCGCTGCGAGGTCCCTCGGCTGTCCGAGCTCGGCGTCGAGGTTCCTCCGAGCGTTCAGCGGCTGCTCGACGATCTCCTCGCGGCCGCTCCCGAGGATCGCCTTCCCACGGCGCGCGCGGTGATCCGGCGGATCGAAGCGATCCTTGTTGAGCTCGAGGTGGTCTCGCCTCATCGTGAGGTTGCCGAGGTGGTCGCCGTCCACCTCGCCCAAGATGCGCGCGTCTCGCGGGTGGGTGAAGCGGCCGGTCTCGCAGAGCTTGCGGCGCAGGCACTCGATGAGGGCGCGTTCGTCGAGGTGGATGAACTCCTTGAAGAGGGGCTTCGTGTTTCGCATCCGCTCTCGATTCGCTAGCTCCGCTTAGAGCGCGCGCGCGAGGCGGTCTTCGGTGAGCGTATAGACCGCGCTTGAGATGGGATGAGGCGCTCGTTGATATGCGCTCTCGACCGCCGCCTCAAGGACGCACCGATCGCTTGAGGCGAGAAGCAGGTCCCGATGCGGGACGCCCACGAAAACGATCTCGCCGATGCGGGACTCGAGCTCACGCTGAAGACGCGGAAGAAGGAGGCGCGAAGCATCCAATCCATCGCGAGAGGCGAGATGGTAGAGCGCACCCTCGGGCTCGAGCTTTAGCTCACGACGGCTGCGATCGAGGCGCTCGAGCGCGAGCCGCTCTTGAAGCTCGGGATCGGGCACCTCGTCCTCTCGAAGAAAGCGCGCTCGATCGCCATAATGCGCGATGAGACTCGCCCAAAGGCCGCTCGCGAACTCGCGCGCATAAAGGCGCGCGCGGTATTCGCCAAGCCCTTCGAGAAACCGCTCGCCGACGAGGCGAGGGTAGACGAGGGTGGCGCGCTGCTCGTCGGTAAGTGAGGCGACGTTACGGTTCAGCATGCGAGCGAGATGTCGCGCGATGGTGGGGGCCTGCTCACTCGATTGGGCGAGCCGCTCGAGCGAGACGATCTCGCCGCTTGGCATCACCGCCGATGTCGGGAACATGGGCTCGAAATCGTCCGCGATCCCTTCGGCGCGGAGGGCATCGGCAAAGCATCGATAGGCGAGGGCGATCACGCCTCTTCCGCATGCCTCTTCGCTTGCGCGGTCGAGGTATTCGGCGAGGGTTTCGCGTGGATCGTCCGCTTCGAGCGTCGAGCGAACGGCCATGAAGGGATCGAAATAGCCATAACGCCCGAAGCGGATTCCGTGCCGATTCTGATTTTCGAGGGTCTCGCCGCCCAGTGTCTCAGCGAGGGCGAGTCCGAGCAGGGCGCCGAAGCCTTCGATGAGGGCGTCATCTTCGAGGTGCGGTGGAGGGGGAAGGGCCCGATCGAGCGCGTCGAGCTCGTCGATCGCTTGGATGAGCGCGCGGGCGATTGTGGCGAGCCCCTCCTTTCCGGGCGCGAGGCGTCCAAGGTCAAAGGCGTGCGCCACGCGCTCGGCTGCGCGGAGAAAGCTTCCGCAGCAATCGACTGAGGCATAGCGTTTGGGCAAAAGGCGCATCGACGCAGAAGGCTAGCACGGCTCCAACGGATTCGAGCGCCGGAGCCTCTCGATATCCGAGATGAAACTCGGCCCCGCATGCTTTACTCTAAAGGCCGAATGAAAGTCTTCGATAAACTCGGCGCTCTGCTCGGCGCGCTCCCGCGAGCGCTTTCATCGCGTGAGGAAGTGGATACGTTGCTCGAGATCGCGGGCCGTCGCCGGATGCCCCGTCTTGTGCTCCTCACCGCGTCGGATGAGGACGAGCGCCTTCTGCTTCGCGGGCTTTTCGAGATCGAAGGCGAGCCGCTCACCATTCGTGAGCGTGAAGGCGACGCCGACGGGCGCTGGAGCGTGGTCGAGATCCGCGGCGAAAAACTCGCGCTGCTCAAACTTCGTCCGGGGAGAGAAGCCGCCGGAATCTTCCGCTCAGCGCACGATGAGGGGAGCGCCGATGCCATCGTCGCCTTCGGGAGCGTGGGTGAGGAGGAGGCGCTTCGATACAGCATCCTTGAGATGCTCCACGCCTGTGATGAAGGTGATGTGAGCCCAGCGACGCTCCTTCTTCTTGCGGAGCCGACCGGAGGGAGCGGACTCGAGGCGCGTAAAGCGATCAAAGAGGACTTCGCCCGCGTCGGTTATTCCGTCTATCGAGTCTTTGTGCGAAGTGAGGGTGAAGTTCGCGGCGCGCTCGCCGGTTTTTCCCTTCTCTCGGACGCGCTCGTCGAGCTCACCGAACTTCGCATCCGCATCATCCTCTGCCGCACCCTGCCGCGCGCGAAGAAGGCGCGTGAAGAGCTCTCCGATCGGATGATCGACGCGTTTTCGGCCATTGCAGGGGCCGTCGCGCTCACGCCGATTCCCCTGGCCGATGCGGCGATCATCACACCGCTCCAAGGCGTGATGGTGACCCTGGTGGGCTATGTGAGCGGGCGTCCTCTCAGCCGAAAGACGCTCGCAGAAGCCTTTGCGAGTCTCGGCGTGGTGACCGCGGCTGGTTTTGGCCTTCGCCTTGTGGCGCGACAAGCCGTGAAGATCGTGCCCGGGGCGGGGTCGGCTGCCGCGGCGGCCATCGCGCTGAACGGGACAAAGGCACTTGGAAAGGCGGCCAAGCTCTATTTTGTTGGAACGTCGGGCGCGCCGAATCCAAAGGCTCCAAAAGGGGGCGGGACGGTCGCGCGTCTCAATTCAGGGAGTTGACGCTTGCGAGCGGGCGCGTCAAAGGCGCCCTCTCGGGATTACGCACCGAGCAGTTCTGGGGCGCCTTCGAGGAAGTGCAGCTCAGCTTCGTAAAGCTCCGCAAAGATCGAAGCGGCGTGCTCTGCGAGCTCGCGTATTCCGGGCCGGGCGCCCGTCTCGCGTTCAATCGAGGTCACTCCCTTATTCTGAATGCCGCAGGGAACGATCCGATCGAAATCCGAGAGATCCGTCGTCCCGTTGATCGCGAAGCCGTGCATGGTCACCCAGCGCCGAATGCGCACGCCGACGGCGCCGATCTTGCGCTCGCCGACCCAAGCGCCGTTGAGCCCGTCGACGCGGCCGGCGCGAATGCCATAGCGCTCGGCGATCCGAATCATTGTTTCCTCAAGGCTTGCGACATACTTCCGCACGTCCCGCCGGTCCGGATTGAGATCGACGATGGGATAGCCGACGAGCTGTCCGGGCCCGTGGTAGGTGACATCGCCTCCGCGCCCGGTTTCGACCACCTCGATCGCGCCGACATTGAGGAGATGATGCTTTTTGGCGGCGCGACCGAGAGTGAAGACACGGGGATGCTCGAGGAGGAGGAGCTGATCGCCGATCGCTCCGCGAAGCCTCGCCTCGACGAGCTCTTCCTGGAGGACATGCGCCTCGCGGTATCCGATCCGGCCCAAAAAGCGGGCCTCGACTCGCGAGACGGCGCGACTCATTTTCGGTTCATCAGATGGATGGCCTCGCCCATGGCGTGCTTGAACGATTCCATCACGCCTTCGCCGAGCGTCGGATGAGGATGGACGGTGAGCGCCACATCTTCGGCGAAGGCGCCCATCTCGATGGCGAGCGAGGCCTCACTGATCAGATCGCTCGCCGAGGGGCCGACAATCGCGACGCCAAGGACCAGGTGGTCGTCTGCGTCGATGATGGTCTTTACGAAGCCGTCGGTCGCGTTCACAGCCATCGCGCGGCCCGAGACCGAGAAGGGAAATTTACCGATCTTCACATTTCTTCCTTCGGCCTTGGCTTGTTCCTCGCTGATGCCCGCGGTGGCGATCTCGGGCTCGGTGAAGATGGCTGATGGCATCACGCGATAATCGACCGCGGCGGCCTTCCCGGCGATCACCTCGGCGCAGATCTCTCCCTCGTAGGTCGCCTTATGCGCGAGGTAGGGCGCGCCGCTCACATCACCGATGGCGTAGATCCCCGGAACGCTTGTCTCGAGGCGCTCGTTCTTGAGGATATGCCCGCGCTCGTCGAGCTTCACCCCAATCTCTTCGAGGCCGAGTCCCGCGGTGTTGGGCTTAAAGCCGACCGCGACCAGCACCTTATCGGCCTCGATGGTCTCTTCCTCGCCCGACTCGCTCGTGAGCTTCAGCGTCGCCTTCCCGTCCTTCACGACGCAATCGCTTGCCTTGGTCGATTTGAGGACGCGTGCGCCGCCCTTGCGGAGAGTCTTTTCGATGACGCGCACCAGATCCGCATCGACCCCCGGGAGGAGGCGATCGGTGAGCTCGACGACAGTGATCTTGGTCCCGAGGTTCATATAGACCATGCCGAGCTCGAGCCCGATCACACCGCCGCCGACGACGACCATGTGTTCGGGTTTTTCGCGAAGGCTTACGGCCTCACGCGCGGTGATGACGGTCTCGCCGTCGGTCTCGAGCCCCGGAATTTGGATGACGCTCGCGCCGGTCGCGATGACGATCGCTTTGGAGGCTTCGAAGGTTTTTGTTTCGCCTTCGCTCGTGCGAACTTCGACCCGATTCTTAGCGACGAGGCGCGCCTCACCGAGGAGCACGTCGGCGCCGTTTCCGCGGAGCAGACTCCGAACGCCCCCCGTGAGCTTTTTGACGATGCCGTCCTTCCAGTCCTGCATTTTTGCGACGTCGAGCGTGAGGTCGCTTACCGAGATGCCCATCGCCTCGGCGCTCTTGATGCGTTCGAGGAGGCCGCTCGCGGCGATGAGCGCCTTGGACGGGATGCAGCCCCAGTTGAGGCAGACGCCGCCATAGGATTCTTTCTCGATGACGAGGGTCTTGACGCCAAGCTGTGCGAGCTTGATTCCCGCCGGATAGCCGCCGGGGCCTGCACCGATCACGATCGCTTCATATTGACTCTGGCTCATACGGGAGACTCTCCTAAAACTCGAAAAGATGCGCGCTTAGCACTCTAACCCCTAAAGGAGCGCGCTGCATGAAATCGGCGTAGAATCTCACTCGGGGACGTGAGCGAGAGGTGCCGCGAACGCTGAGCGGCGTGCTAAGCTCCACGCGCATGAGGACGGCGCTTTTTTCGGCTTTCTTGATCCTTTTCCCGCTGACGCTCGGAGCGTGCGGAGAGCCCGATCCTCGCTCAAGTCCTGAGCGCGCCGCGAGGGCCTTCATCGACGCACTCGAGCGTCTCGAGCTTTCGAGCGCGCGGAGGCGTTTTTATATGCTCATCGACGAAAAGAGCAGGGCGACGCTCGATGCACGCGCTCGGGTTGCCGAGAGCCTCTCACATCGGCCGTTTCGCGGTCCGGACATGATCGTGCCGACCAAGAGCATCTTCCGGTTCAAACCGCTGCCCATTCGCCGCGAAGACCTCCGGATCGAGGGCGATCGCGCGACCGTCATCCTTCGAGGAAAGCGCGATTCTTCGCGCGCCGAGCTCCGGCTGGTTCGGGAAGAGGAGGGCTGGGTGGTGTTGCTTGGGCTCGACGCGCTTGAAGAGATGCGCGAGCCCGAAGGCGCCTAGGCGGGATCGTTTCAATCGTCCGCGAGCGCTCGCAGGGGATCCTCGAGGAGCGTGCGCTCGCCGAGGACAAGATAAAAATCGAAGGGGATGTAGGGCGCTTCGCGCTGGTGGGCCTCGTGGAGACTTTCGAGGGCGTGGAGCATTCCATCGCGCGCGGCTTCGGCTCGGAGCTCAGCGAGGCGCGCGATGAGCGCGGCCCGCATGTCTTCATCGTCGACCGAGGGGATCACGCGTAGGAGCTGCTCGATGGCGCGCTCGGTCTCGCCGAGGCTTGCGAGCCGGCTCGCCGTTCCAAGAGCCATCCAAGGCGGTGCGGCGCCGAGTTCGACGGCGCGAGCAAAATAGGGCTGCGCTTCGGCGATGAGGCGTTCTTTTTCTTCGCCCTCTTCGAAGTTGCTGAGCTCATAGGCGAGCGTTGCGCCCGCATTCCACGCGAGATCGCCATCGCTCGGGAACCGCCGGGCGCCTTCTCGGACGTACTCGGCGACGCGGCGCCGCTCCTCGGCCGTCGGGGGCGTGAGGCGATAGAGCGCCGTCATGGAGATGAAGCGATACACGCGCCGGAACTCCGGATCGAGGTGGATCATGGCATCGGCATAATCGAAGACGTGTCGTCCATGCGTTCGGTTCGAGAAGCCTTCGCCGAAGTAGACGAGCGCTCGCGGGTAGAGCGCCGAGGCGAGCGCTTCCCGATGGCCGAGCGAGAGCACCGCCAGCCACTCGGGCGGTGGAAGGAAGTACACATCTTCCGGAGTGCGCGAGTCGAGATAACGCTCCATCGCCTGAACGCGAAGCCCTGAGCCGACCCCTGCGAGGAGAAAGAGCGCGAGCATGAGCGAGATCCACCTTCGATGAGCACGCATGCGCGCGATCTTAGCCGATTGTCGCCCAAGGAGCGATCCGCGCGATGCATGCGCGGAGAAGACGCTTTTTGTGTGGAGGGAGGCGGGGTGGTCTGCTCCCGACAAAAAAGAAGGCGCCTCCCCTTTTCTCCGAGGGAAGCGCCTTCGATTCCTACGGCCCGATGGGAACGCGAATCAGACTTCGAAGAGCCCAGCCGCGCCCATGCCGCCGCCGATGCACATCGTGACGATGGCCTTGCCTCCGCCCCGCCGCTTGAGCTCGTAGAGGGCCGTCGCCGTGAGCTTGGCGCCCGTGCATCCAAGCGGATGGCCGAGCGCGATGGCCCCGCCGTGGACGTTGAGCTGCTCGTCCGAGATGCCGAGCTCGCGCTGGCAATAGACCGACTGACTCGCGAAGGCCTCGTTGAGCTCGACGATGTCGATGTCGCTGATCTTGAGGCCGTGGCGCGCGAGGAGTTTGCGGACGGCCGGCACCGGTCCGATGCCCATGATCGAGGGATCGACGCCCGCCGTCGCGAAACCGCGGAGCACGCCGAGCGGTTGGATCCCGAGCTCATTCGCCTTTTCGCGGCTCATCACGAGTGAGAACGCCGCGCCATCGGAGAGAGGCGAAGCGTTCCCTGCAGTGACCGAGCCGTGGATGGCGAAGGAGGGGCGAAGCTTGGCGAGCCCCTCGACGGTCGTTCCGGGGCGCGGGAGCTCATCCACCTTGAACTCCACGAGCTCGCGCTCGCCGTTGGCCCCAAACCGGACGCCGTGCACCGGGACGATCTCGTCGTTGAAGACGCCGTCGGCGATGGCTTTGGCGGCCTTTTCCTGGCTCCATGCGGCGAAACGATCCTGCTCCTCGCGGCTGATCTCAAAGCGTTTCGCGACGTTCTCCGCCGTGATCCCCATGGGCGTATAGGCCTCGGGGAAGCTCTCCATCAGCTCGGGCGAGGCGCTCGGCTTGAGCCCCGTCATCGGCACCATCGACATCGACTCCATGCCGCCGGCGACGATGATGTCGTGATAGCCCGCCTTGATCGCTCCCGCGGCCAGCGCGATCGACTGCAGGCCGCTGGAGCAGAAACGGTTGATGGTCAGCCCCGAGGTCTCGATGGGGAGCCCACCGAGGAGGCCAACGAGGCGTGCGACATTCATTCCCTGCTCGCCCTCGGGGAAAGCGCAGCCGACGATGAGATCGTCGACCATCTCGGGCTTGACCTCGGGCACACGCGCCATGAGTGCGCGGATCACCTCCCCGGCGAGCTCGTCCGGACGCCTCGCGGCGAGCGTTCCTTTATGAGCCCGACCCACGGCGGATCGGACGGCTTCTGCGATGACAATTTCGGTCATTTTTGCGTTTCCTTATCTTCGTTTGATCCGTCGGGGTTAGTTGCGGAGCGGCTTGTTCTTCATGAGCATATGCTCCATGCGCTCCTGGCTCTTCGGCTCGCCGGCGAGACTGATAAACACCTCGCGCTCAAGCTCGAGCATCTCTTCTTCGGTGACGGCGTGCGTATGTCCGCCCGCGCCGCCCGAGAGCACGACGGCGAGTTTGCGAGCGATGAGGGCGTCGTGTTCGGAAGCGTATCCGCCCGCGACGAGCGTATCGATCATCATGCCGAGCGTCGCGATCCCGCTCTCGCCCGGAAGGACGAAGGAGCGCGGCGTGGGCGGTGTATAGTCGCTATCGGCGAGCCCGAGCGCGCGGGCTTTGGCTTCGTAGATAAGGCGCGCGCGATCGAAGCTCACGCCATCGCCTTTGCGGAGGTAACCGAAGGCTTGCCCCTCGAAGGCGCTCGTTGCGACCTTGGCCATCGCGATCTTTTCGAACGCGTCGG
>JAAZAH010000369.1 GCA_012514415.1 Sandaracinaceae bacterium | reverse complement strand
GTGAATCCGCGCTGCGGGCCTTCCAGAGCGTCGGGATGCGCGTCACGCTCATCCGTGACGTCACTCCGATTCCCCACAACGGCTGCCGCCCGCCCAAGCGCCGCCGCGTCTGAGCAAGAGAAGAAGAACTAGAAAATGGCTCGTTATACCGGACCTGTTTGCAAACTCTGCCGTCGCGACGGCATGAAGCTCTTCCTCAAGGGGGAGCGCTGCTACTCCGATAAGTGCTCGTACGATCGCCGTCCCTACCCGCCCGGGCAGCACGGTCAGCGTCGTTCGAAGGCCACCGAGTACGGCGTCCGCCTCCGCGAGAAGCAGAAGCTCCGCCGTATTTACGGCATGGTCGAAAAGCAGTTCGCTAGCTATTTCGACAAGGCCGATCAGGGTAAGGGAGTCACAGGTGATCTCCTTATCCAGACGCTCGAGCGAAGGCTCGATAACGTGGTCTACCGCCTCGGCTTCGCGCGAACGCGCTCAGAGGCGCGTCAGCTCGTTCTCCACCGCCACTTCCTCGTCAACGGAAAGCGTGTGAACATCCCTTCCTACCTCGTGAACCAGGGTGATGTGATCAGCATCATCGAGTCGAGCCGGAATAAGGATGTCTTCGCAGCGGCTACCGAGTTCGCGACGAGGCGCGAGACGCCTGCGTGGGTCGAGCGCGATGAGCATAGTGGTACTGTCAAGATGCTCCCGGAGCGTGACGCCGTCACCCTCCCGATCGAGGAGCAGCTAATCGTCGAGTTCTACTCGCGCTGAGGGGTCTAATCGATGATGAATCAATCGACGTTGATGGCACGTAACTGGCGAGAGCTGATCCGACCGAAGAGTGTACCGATCGACTCCGCCACGGCTTCCGATCATTACGCGAAGCTGAGCTGTGAGCCGCTTGAGCGGGGCTTCGGGACGACGCTCGGGAATGCGCTGCGCCGCGTTCTTCTGAGCTCGCTCCAAGGCGCAGCGATTACGGCCGTGAAGATCGATGGTGCGCTTCACGAATTCACGTCGGTTCCGGATGTCGTCGAGGATGTCACGGAGATCGTCCTGAACCTCAAGGAGGTCGTCGTCGTTTCGCATAGCGCGAAGCCACAGACGGTTCGGATCGATAAGGAAGGTCCGTGCGATATCACGGCCGGCGATATCATCACGAACGATCAGGTCGAGATCCTCAACCCCGACCATTATATCTGCCGCGTGGAGAAGGGTGGTCGCTTCTCTGCGGAGCTCACCATCAATGTGGGCCGCGGTTATGTGCCTGCCGAGCGGAATAAAACCCCCGGCATGCCCATCGGCACCATCCCCATCGATGCGCTCTTCTCGCCGATTCGCAAGGTGAACTACACCGTCACGAATGCGCGTGTCGGGCAGATCACCGATTACGATAAGCTCACCCTCGAGGTCTGGACGAACGGCTCGGTAAACCCGGTCGACGCGGTCGCGCTCGCGGCCAAGATCATCAAGGATCAGGTCACCATCTTCATCAACTTCGAGGAAGAGGAGGAGCCTGTGCCCGAGGAAGAGGAGGAGCCGCTCAACGAGAACCTCTTCCGCTCGGTCGAGGAGCTCGAGCTCTCGGTGCGTTCTGCGAACTGCCTTCAGAACGCGAATATTCAGCTCATCGGTGAACTTGTCCAAAGGACGGAAGCCGAGATGCTGAAGACCAAGAACTTCGGTCGTAAGTCCCTCAAGGAGATCAAGGAGATCCTCGCGGATATGAACCTGACGCTTGGGATGAAGATCGATAACTGGCCCCAGATGCTTGAGCGCTGGAGAGCGCTTCAGGCCCAGCAATAAGATTCTTCCCGGACTCTGAGAACGAACGGTCCAACGGGGATTTACGATGCGTCATAGAAAATCAGGCCGTAAGTTTGGCCGCAACACCAGCCATCGCCGCGCGATGTTCCGTAACCTCGCCGGCAACCTCGTGCTGCACGAGCGCATTGAGACGACGGACGCGAAGGCGAAGGAGCTTCGTCGCGTGGCCGAGCGCCTCCTCACCAAGGCGCTCCGCCTCGGTGATGCGCTCACGGTGGATCACAGCACGATCAGCGATGAGGCCGAGCGTCAAGATGTGCTCGCCCGTCGCCTTCACGCCCAGCGGGAGGTCGCGGCGTTCCTTCCGCGGCGGCTTGCTCGCACGCTCCCGGATGGGAGCATTGAGGAAGTCGATCTCGTCAAAAAGCTCTTTGAGGAGATCGCACCGCGCTATATCGAGCGGGTGAAGGCCAATCAGGGTGGCGGATATACGCGCATCCTGAAGAAGGGGCCGCGCCGCGGTGATAACGCGCCGATGAGCCTCATCGAGTTCGTCGGCTCCGAGACGCGCCGTGCGGCGGCAACGGCGGCGGAACCCGAGCAAGAAGAAGAGGCTGCGGCCGAAGAGGCCTGAGCTTCCGCCCAGAGGGTTCTCCATCAATACGCCCGCGCTGCTAGAGTAGCGCGGGTTTTTTCATGGGCTAAGGAGCTGAGTTATGCGGCAGACCCTTGGCAAAGTGCCCGCGCGCTGGAGAAGCGCGCGGGTCTTCATGATCTCAGAGTGACTCGATCCGCTGAAAGGCCATCTCGACGCGGCCAAGATT
>JAAZAH010000368.1 GCA_012514415.1 Sandaracinaceae bacterium | reverse complement strand
GCCCGCGCGCTCTTGATGCTGGCGCGTTCCAAGAAGACCGGTGAGCTCCGTCTAGTTGGTGCCGGGAAATCTGCCGCGATCGCTGTCGTGGAGGGCGTGGTAAGGGCGATTCACTCGGACGAAGCCGGGGAGGTCCCGAGGCTCGTTGAGTTGCTCGGAGAGGAGGGGGCCTTGCGCCGACAGGCCCTCGCCGAGGCGGATGGGTTCAAGGAGCACGAGGGCAAGCTCGTCGGGAAGTGGCTCGTCGAAAAAGGCTACGCGAGTGCCGCTGCCGTTTCGTACGGGCTCCGGAGACAGCTCGCCTATCGCATGGCGGCGCTCTTTCGTTGGGGAGCGCTCGAGCTGAGCTTCATCGAAACGCTGGATGAATTTTCGGCCCCGTTGATTTTCGAGCCGCCATCGACCGAGGAGCTGATTATGGGAGCGCTGCGGGTGGTGAGCGAAGATGTGCCCATCCATCTCCTTCGGAGACGCATCGGCGATGGGATGCTGAAGCTCACGGGTTTCGGTGAGTTGTTGATGGAAGGCGCACCGCTTTATCCCGAGGAGGCAGCGCTCCTTCCGAAGCTTCGCCAAGGTGCTCCGGCAGGGGATGTGCTCGCGCAGGCGAAGGGAAGGGTGCGAGCGATCCGGACCTTGGGTGGGCTTTTGCTTATCGCCGCGGTGGAGCCGCCCTCGCCCGGGGCGAGCGTATACTCGAAGCTGGTTCGGAAGAGGGCGCAGCTCAGGCGATGTGAGACGCCCGAGCGTTTGCTCGAGGTGGGAGCAGACGCACGGTCGCCGCGTTCTTCGTTGAGGGCGATTCTTCGTGAGATTCATCCGGACCGGCTGGCAAGCGCCGCGCCGGCGCCACTTCAACGCGCTTCCGTGGAGATTGTGGCGGCGCTGCTTGAGGCAGAGGCAGAGCTTGAGCGACGCGGCGGGGGGCCGGTCTAGGCGAGGTGCACCCGAGGCGCACCCAGGTTGCTGCGTCGACGTCGCGGCATCGGCGCCCTTCCGACGGATGAGGGCGGACTCCGGTGAGCGGACGGCCCGGGTTGCCGCTTCGACCTAGGTGATCGGTTGACTGCGGTCGCCGAGACCAGAGACCCATCCGCGCCCTGAATCACGGCCTCTCGGAACAGCCGAAGACCTCGTTTGCTCCCTTTGCTCCCGGCAGCGTCCGCGCTCGGCTCGGGATGGCCGAGGTCCGTTGCCGCGGCATTCCTTCAAGCTTGACCGTGGCTCGAGCCGTTCGTTACTCTCGTTCGGAGATCACGACGTGGGTCGTGGCCGTTCTTTCGCGCACCTTCGAGGCAAGCTTTGTCGCAAATCACTCCCTTCGGCAGATACCGATTGCTCGAGCGCATCGCCGCTGGCGGAATGGCCGAGATCTGGAAGGGACGAGACGCGGGGGGACGCCTCGTAGCGGTAAAGAAGATCCTTCCCAACATCGCCGCGGATCAGGGATTCGTGAAGATGTTTATTGATGAAGCGCGCGTAACCAAACAGCTTAATCACCCGCATATCGCGCGAATTTTCGAGCTTGGAGAGTTCCAAGGAATCCACTTCATCTCAATGGAATATATCGCAGGCCGCGATCTTCGTTCGGTTTTCGAACGTGTGCGACAAGAGCGCCGTGGTCTACCCTTCGAGGTCGCCTGCTATATTATGATGCGCGTCGCGGAGGGGCTCGATTATGCGCACAATCAGCGGGATGAAGTGGGAAATGAGCTCGAGTTAATTCATCGAGACATCTCGCCGCAGAATATCCTAATAAGCTTTGAGGGGGACGTGAAGCTGATCGATTTCGGCCTCGCGAAGGCGTCAACGAATGACTACAAGACGCAGGCTGGAATACTCAAAGGGAAGTTCGGCTATATGAGCCCCGAGCAGATCATGGGGGCAACGATTGATCGCCGGAGCGATATCTTTTCTGCGGGTACGGTGCTCTACGAAATTTTGACCGGGATTCGAGCGTTCGAGGCCGAGACCGATTTTGGCACGCTTGAACGCGTTCGCGATGTCCGCATCATCCCACCGCGTCAGGCCAACCCGGCGATTCCCGAGGCGCTAGAGGCCATTGTCCTCAAGGCGCTCGCAAAGGATCGCGAAGAGCGCTATCAAACCGCCCTAGACTTACACGACGATCTCCAGAGCTTCATGTACAGCGTCGGCAGCATCTTCCAAAGAAAAGATCTAGCCGCCGTGATGGAAGCTCTATACGCTTCAGAGATCGACGCCGAGCGCGCCCGCGATGCGGAATATCGCGGTGCAGCTGCGAGGAGCACGCCAAAGTTCAGCACGCTCGATTTTTCTGAGCGAGCGAGTTCTCCGATGACCAAAAAAGATCCGTCGAAACTGCCTCCGCCGCCTCCCACGGGACGTCCTCCCACGCCCGGAGCGCGTACGAGCTTCCCTCAAACCCTTGTGGGAACGCCGGCGGTCGGTTCCAACCCATCGAACGCCCCCGCTGGAAAGCCGCCCAGCAATGCGCCCGGGCTTGATTGGGATGATGAGGACGAGGCGACCGCTGTGTTCGATCGCGACAAACATCAGCTCCCGGGATTGTCCATTCCTCCCAAAGGTGCCGATCTTCCGCCGCTCCGACCGTCCGCGATCCCTTCCGCTCCTCCGCCGGCCTCAAAGCGGACGCTTGCCGGCATGCCTTCACCCTTTGACGACCTTCCGCCGCCGCCGGCATCCACGTCGCCGCGAGTGGCACAAACTGCGGCGGTATCTGAAGCTCCGGCCGCGTCGGATCCACCCGCAGTTCAAGCCGCGGCATCCGCCGAAGCTCCGCGCCCCAATACGAGCCCGCACGCATCGGTTCCGAGCTCGTCGCCCGTGACATCCCCGGCGCCCTCCGGGCGCAGCGGTGCGCCGTCCGCGGGAGGCATCCGTTATGGTCTTGTCGCGGCGGGCCTCCTCGGCATCTTCGCCATCGGCCTGGTCGTCTATAACCTCGCCGGTGGAACCGAGAACGCGACGCTCCACCTCAACATCACACCCGACGCCGCCGAGGTTTGGGTAAACGGCGAGATCTACGCGACCTCGGCTCCGTACATCATCACGGGCCTCGATCCACGGGTGCCTCATGTCCTTGAGGTTCGTGCCCCCGGCTATCGCGACTATCGAGTTCGCGTCGAAGTGAAGCCTGGCCAAGTCCTCGAGTGGCCGGCGATCGAACTCCGTCCCGAATCGGGCTCCGGCGAACCGGCGGCTGAGGCGGGAGGCAGAGAGGGGAGCGCCGATGCGACCGCCGAGGCGAGTCAAAAGGTCCTTGTGAGCTTCAGCTCCGAGCCGATGGGCGCGGATATCATCCTCATCCAAGGGGATGTGCGCCGTAGCCTCGGCCCGACGCCTGTTGAGGCCGAGATCGACACGTCGCTTGGCCGCGTTCAGGTCGAGATGCGGCGAGAGGGCTATCAGACGTGGACGGGTCCCCTCAGCATCCCGAGCGGACGCGATGCGTTCGCCATGAGCGCGGCGCTTCGGCGCGAGGAGGCTTCGGTCGCCTCGATGGATTCTCGGCCGGCCGCCTCTCCAACGCGGCGGCCCGCTTCGACCACTGCGATGCGCACGTCATCTGCCCCGGCGAAGAGCGCGACGACCACCACGCGAGCGAGCACGAGCGGAGCGCGCGGAGAGGGAACGCTCACCGTCAACACGCGCCCCGCATCCGAGGTCCTCTTGAATGGACGCAGCCTCGGCTATACGCCGATTCAGAACCATAAGGTGCCCGATGGAATTCATCGGCTGACCTTTGTGAACGAATCGCTTGGGGTTCGTCGCACCGTCTCCATCAGCGTGGCGCCGGGGGAGAACGTCCGACGCGTCCTCGACCTCACGAAATAGAATACGGAGCAAGGCCAAGGCGCGATGCCTCTCGGATGCATTCCGAGGGGGGCGCCGCTTCGTAGCTCTCGTGCGCAACGAGTGTGTGCGTCGCTCTCCGTCCCTCGAACGCTCACGCGTCCAGTCGTTGCTCATCCCTACGGGCGTTAAACGTGGTATGAGCGATGAGCACGGGAGGGGGCGATCATCGCGGGAGCCTGAGCGAAAGCTGGTAGCGGCCTCCCTCCGACGTCAACGTCGCGGGCGCATCGAAGAGCTGGCTGAGCTTCTCGCTCGTGAGCGTTTCCTCGATGGGTCCTTGAGCGAGCGCTTTTCCATCTTTGAGCAAGAGCGCGTGAGTGAGCGTCGAGGGGAGCTCTTCGACGTGATGCGTCACGACGATCGTGGTCGGACCACCGCGTTCATGAAGCGACTCGATGTCCGCGATGAGTCGTTCGCGCGCAAGGGGATCGAGAGAGATGGCCGCCTCGTCGAGGATCAGAATGTCCGGATCGCTCACGAGTGCGCGCGCAATCAAGATCCGCTGTCGCTCACCCTGAGAGAGCCTTCCAAATCGGCTCCCGGCGAGGTCTTCTGCGTGGAGCCGCTCGAGGGCCTTTCGCCCGAGCTCGCGATCCTCGTCGGTATAGCTGCGCCAGGGGCCAAGCAGCGCATACCGGCCCGAGGCGACGATTTCCTCTCCCACGGCGTTGGGCCGAAGCCAACGCGCGATGGCGGCGTTGACGACGCCAATCCGCCGCTTCATCGCGTTCATATCGCAGCGCCCGTAGGTCTCGCCGAGGACCTCGATGTGTCCTTCAGTCGGCCACTCATAGGCCGCGAGGATGGCAAGGAGCGAGCTCTTGCCCGCACCATTCGGTCCGAGGATCGCCCAATGCTCACCTTCATGAATCGTGAGGTGGATGTCTTTCAGAATCGTTCGCCCGTCTCGTCGCCAAGCGTCAACGCGGACGTCCAGAACCTTCTTCATCGATTGCGCTTCGTTCATCAAAGAGCCCGCCTACTCCACGCGATCCCTCACCCGAAGCGGTCCATGAGGGACAAGTTTTCCCTTTTCGTCAATCGCCGCGCCGCGGATGAAGAGTGAGTAAACGCCATCGTCGTCGAGATCACCTTCGGCGACGAACTCAATGTCGGGGCCCTGATCGCGGCGCTCGAGCCCACAGCCAGGGTGGTGGGTCACGATCGAATAGCGATAGCGGACGGAACCGGGATCGAAGCCGAGGGCCGCAAATACGCGCGCGTCTTCGTCGTCACTTTCCGTATGGAGCTCGAGGGGCGTGCGAACGGGGTTCGGCTTGGCCGGGAGCGGACCGGCAGAGGGCGGGAGGCATTTGGAACGGACCATCCCCTCTTCGTCTTCGTGTCGCCTTTCGAAATACGCTTCCGTCAGCTGATAAAGCACCTCGAGGTTTGCGGATGCCTCCGCGATCTTCGAAGTCTTCACCTCGCGAAAGAAGACGGGAAAGAAGGCAGCGAATGCGCCCCCGACGATCGCGATCAGGAGCGCCGCCTCGAGGAGGGTCAGCCCGAGCTCTTTGGAACTCGCACGTCTGCGCATAGCTCGAGAATGGAAGCGATGCGGGAGGATGGCAAGCGACGCCGAGCCCTTTGATTTGCATCTTTCGTCTCGGAGCGCTTTCATCAGCAGACTCGAATGGGCCGCATTCAAAATTTCCGCCCTCGCTGGGGCGTGCTTTCTCTCTTCTTTCTGACCGTCCTTGTCTACTCCCCGGCGCTCGGAGCGGGCTATCTCGGATATGACGATCATTGGCTCATTCGTGACAATACGCTGCTGGGCGAAGCGAGTGCTGAAACGCTCCGCGCGATCTTCCTCGACCTTCGCTTCGACACCCGCATTGCTCTCGGCGCCGAATACCTTCCAGTCCGCGATCTTTTCACGCTTCTTCTACGTGGGGTGCTCGAGTTGTCGCCCGAGGCGATGCATCTCGTCCATCTCCTTCTTTACCTTTCGGCAGTCTTCGTCGTCCGCGCCGTGCTCATCGCGCTGGTTGGCCCGGGTCTCCTCGCGGAGCTGAGCGCCATCCTCTTTGCCATTCATCCCGTCCATGCCGAATCGGTCGTCTGGCTCGCCGGTTCAAAGGATCTCCTCGCCCTCAACTTCACCGCGGCCGCGGTGCACTCGTATCTTCGCGGCGCGCGCCTCGGCATACTGTCGACCTTCGCCCTCCTTGCGCTCTTTTCGAAATCGACGAGCGTGATCCTCCCGGGACTCTTCCTCCTCGCCGACCTCGCCCTCCGACGCAAAATCCGTCGTGCGGAGCTCCTCCTCACGACGCTCATGACGGGCGCTGCGCTCGCGATGCACCTTCATGTCGGGGATATCGTCGGCATGATCGCGCCGCCCCTTGCCGAAAATGCTGCGGACGTTTTCGCGAGCGCCTCGGTCATTTTTTCGCGCTACTTGGGGCTGTCCTTTTTCATTCACCCGCACTCGATCGTCTATGACGTCGGGCGCTACGGCCCCTTCGATCCGGCGGCGGTCGGCGCGGTGCTGCTCTTCGCCGGACTCGGCGTCCTCGCGGTCTTCGCGGCGCGTCGCGAAGGCCGGATCCACCTCTTCGCACTTGCGCTCTTTTTCCTCGCGCTCGGTCCGGTTTCGCAGGTTCTCGCGCCACTTCAAAACAGGATGGCCGATCGATATCTCCTCCTCGCCGTCCTCGGCCCCATGCTTTCCCTCAGCGCAGTCTATTTGTCTATATTGGAGCGCATTTCGAGGTTGAAGCTGCCAATGGTATCTCTTTTGATAGCTGTTATTGGCTTTCTTGGCTGGGAGCGCGCCTCGACCTATGCGTCGACCGAAGCGCTCTTTCTCGAAGCCTCGATCCGCGCGCCGGGCTCGCCACTTGGCCCCTACCAGCTGGGCACCCACTATGAATCGCTCGAGCGCTATCAAGAAGCCGAGCTGGCCTACCGTGAGGCGTTCTTGAGGAGCGAAAAAGGCACGAGCGATCGGCGCAAGGCGGGAAATAACTGGGCGCGAATGCTTTTTGCTCGCGGAGCGATCCAAGAAGCGCGCGCCGTCTACGAGACGCTCTACCAAGAGGGCCCGCCGAGCGGTCGGATCCTCTACAATCTCGCGAAGGTTCGCGCACGCGACGGCGACCACGAGGGAAGCAAGGCGGCGCTCGAGGAGCTCCGACGGCGCTTCCCTACGTACGAGCGCGATCGCGAGAGGCTTCCGGGAAGCGGTCCGCTTGCCGATCGCTAGGGCTCAATCTGATCGCCGGCGTAGGCGAGGATGAACGCCCGTGCCGTCCCAAGGATTCCGGGAGGAATCTCGACGCCGATGGCTTGATCCTGCCGGAAGACTCCTTTGGGATCGCCATCCTGAAGCGCGCCGAGATGCGCAAAAACGAGGAGCTGTTCGGCAAGAACGAGCGAGATGCCGAGCGTCTTCCTCCTCAGAAGCGATTCGATCTCTTTCCGGGCCGTCGAAAAATCCCTCTTCGCCACCGATTCGAGGGCAGCCATGATGAGGCGCACCTCTTCGGGCTGGACGCTGAGATCGATCCAGGTCGGCTCGATGAGGACTCCGACGAGGTCCTCGGGAGGAAGTGCACCAATCGTGCGCGAGACAAGCTGTGCGAGCGCATCCGAAAAGAGGACGCGATCTTCGGTGCCGATGGGCTTTTTTCCTAGGCTGAGTAGGACGTGCGGGACCGAGTCGTTGGTTCGTCCATAGGAGGTGCGCCCTTCTGCTCCTGCCTTTTTCATCAGCGCTGCGATCTCGAGCGCATTTTGATGGATGCTGCTGAGGGTGGTCATCCGGTCTGGGCGTACGCCATCGCTCGCCGAGGGCGGTTTATGCTCTCCAAGCACCTCGCGAAACGGCATTCCATTGGCCGCGAGCGCATGAAGGAGGCTCGCGCGCTCGCCGCGGAAGCGGGCTTTCGGAGCCTCGAGGCTCACGACGGGATAAAAATCCGAATGTGGCTGCGCTCCGTAAAACCTAACGTAGCTGCGAAGGAGCGCCGCTCCCGCGGCATAACGCAAGCGGATCTCGGCGAGCGTACCGAGACCAACGCGTCCGGCTTCGATCGTGAGCGCTTCGCTTTCGCGGATCGCTTCGTCGCTCATATAGCGCGCAGCTCCGGGCATCCTCGAGATGAAAATCAGGTCGCCATCATTGGAGAGATAGAGCTCGGTATCGGGGAAAATTTCGAGGAGCGCGGCCACCATCGTCGCGAGGAGACCGTCGGTGAGCTCGTAGGCGTGAAGCCATTGGACGAGCAGCCCGTCCTCTTCGAGATGCTCGCGTAAGAACTGATAAAACTCCACGGTAAAGAGGCTCGCGACGCCGCTCACCCAAGGGTTGGAGGGCTCGGAGACGATCACATCGAACCGTTTTGAGCCGCGCGCGAAATACGTGCGCGCATCGTCGAAGTGCACGCGCGAACGCGGATCGCTGTAGGCGCGAGCGACTCTTTCGCCGAAATGCTTGGCCCCCTCGTACATGGTCGGCTCGATCTCGATGGTTTCGACGGCCTTCGGCCGATCGCTCCCAAGCGAGGTATGCGTGCTCAGCCCCGAACCCCAACCGATGAACGCGATTCGCTCGGGCTCCGGATGAAAAACCAAAGGCGCGAGGCCAAGGAGGATCATTGTGCTTTCATCGCTCGATGGGTTGGGCGCATCGAGTGAGAGCGTCATCGCGGCGTCGGGCTTACCATTCGTCGTGATCGAAGCGAGCCCGCGTGCATCGTGGGTCACGGCGACCGTCGCCGTCTTGCCATCGCGGAGGTAGGGGATGGTGACGGACTCGACGTCCTTCCGCGCGACACCCGTTCGAAAGACTCCGCTTGCCTGTTGATAGGGGCTGAGAGCTCCGAAGATCAAGCTGAACGCAAGGGCCGCTGCGACGGCTCCGTGGACGACGAAACGTGAGCGGGAAGGGGAGGGGCGCGCGATCGTCACGAGGTAATAGCCGATCGCGATGTCGAGGATCGCACCCAAGGTGATCGCGAAGCGGACACCGATGAGCGGAATCAGGACATGCACGGCGACAAGCACGCCAACGATCGAGCCGAGGGTATTGGCCGCGTAGATTCGTCCAATTGCCCGCTCGCCCGCTCCGCGCCGAAGCAGGGCCATCGTAAAGAGCGGGAGGGTCATCCCGGCAAAAAAGGCCGCAGGGAACATCACAAGGATCGCGATCGCTCCCGTGCCTATGCTGAAGAGAAGATAGCCTTCATCGGTGCGGGCGAGAACGCGCATCAAAAATCCGACCCAATCAAAGCTCTGCGTAAAGATCGGGATGGAAAGGAGCGCTGCGATGCCCATGTAGTTCTGCGCGCGTCCCGAAGCGAAGAGAGGATCGGGAAGG